>JAJGAH010000261.1 GCA_020844525.1 Eubacterium sp. | reverse complement strand
ACCCGGATGACTTCCCGCTTTACAAGGCCCTTTGCCTTTTTCGGGTCTTCAACCTGTTCGCAGATCGCCACCTTATGTCCAAGGTCGATCAGACGTGTAATGTAGGTGTCAGCGGCATGAAACGGCACGCCGCACATGGGGGCGCGTTCTTCAAGGCCACAGTCCTTTCCGGTAAGCGTCAGTTCAAGCTCCTGGGAGACGGTCTTTGCATCGTCAAAAAACATCTCATAAAAATCGCCGATCCGGTAAAACAGAATACAGTCCTTGTATTCTTCCTTTGTGGCGAGGTAATTCTGCATCATCGGAGATAATGCCATGGATGGAAACCTCCCTTTCTCTGTCCGTGCATAGCGCTATATCTGCAGGTTTCCTCTGACAGATTGTCAGAGCGCATGACCCATATAGTAAAAGCCATGACATTCATCCAGGTGTACAGGCACAATCTGTCCGATCAGGTCCGGATTCCCGCGAAAATGTACGACAATATTATTGTCCATTCTTCCGGTTACCAGATCTGCGTCCTGTTCATTTACCTGCTCTACAAGGACGTCTTTGTCCTGTCCGAGGAACCGTGCTGTCTGTTCTCTGCCAGTTTCCTGAACCAGCGCAAGCAGGCGGCCAAACCGATCCTTTATCACATCCTCCGGCACCTGATTATCCATTCTTGCTGCAGGCGTACCGCTTCTTTTGGAATAAATAAAAGTGAAGGCACTGTCATATCGGACGCGTCTTACAACATCAAGGGTCTCCTGAAAATCCTCTTCGGTCTCTCCCGGATATCCCACAATGATATCCGTTGTGAGAGAAATATCCGGAATGGCGGCTCTGATGCGGTCCACCAGTGCAAGATAAGACTCCTTTGTATAGTGACGGTTCATGTCCCGCAGAATCCGGGTGCTGCCTGACTGAAGCGGCAGGTGAAGGTGCCGGCAGATTTTCGGGTATTTTGCCATGACATTGATCAGCTCATCTGAGAGGTCCTTCGGATGTGAGGTCATGAAGCGTATCCGGTCAAGTCCCGGTATCTGGGCAATCTGTTCCAGAAGCTCTGCAAAGGAAATGGGATGTCTCAGATTTTTTCCATAGGAATTGACATTCTGCCCCAGAAGCATCACCTCCCGGACGCCATCTGCTGTAAGATCACGAATCTCCTGTATAATATCCTCCGGCTCTCTGCTTTTTTCCCGGCCGCGTACATAAGGCACAATGCAGTAGCTGCAGAAGTTGTTGCAGCCGTACATGATATTCACGCCGGACTTGAAGGTATATTTCCGGTCAACAGGGAGCTGCTCTACCATGCGGTCCGAGCTCTGCTGTATGTCAATGATCATCCTGTCCGGATGCTCCAGTGCACCGCAGATCAATTCAGCGAGCTTATAGATATTGAAGGTGCCGAAGATCAGATTGACAAAGCGGCAGCTTTCCTTCAGCTTCTGTACAACATGCTCTTCCTGCATCATGCATCCGCACAGACCAATCATCATATGGGGATTTTTTTTCTTGTAGGAATGCAGTTTTCCAAGACGGCCGTATACCTTCGTATTCGCGTTTTCACGCACGGTACAGGTGTTGTAGATAACCAGGTCCGAATCCTCGGAATCCGACTGCACATATCCGATTTCCTCCAGGATGCCGCGAAGCTTTTCTGAATCCCTGGCATTCATCTGGCATCCGAAGGTCACAACGCAGAAGGTCAGCTTCCTTCCTGCAGAAGCTGAGATCTTCTGGAGATTCTGACGTGCTCTTTCGATAAAATAGAACTGGCGGAAGGGCTCATTTTCCGGCGCCGGTTTCTGAAGATCCATTCCGCTGATGATTGCATCATATTTCTGATTGTTCATAATAACTGATCCTTTCCTGATTCACCGATATCGTTCGATTATCCGGGAGAGTGTGGACAAAAATTAGTGTATAACCCGCTTTTCTGTGACAAGGTACTGAGGCCGGATATCATGCTCATCTGATGGAATCCGGTCAAAAATCTGGAATTCAAATGCAACGGCAATGGTTGTATGGCAGCTGTGCCCTGACAGATATTTGTCATAATAACCGCCGCCATATCCGCAGCGGTTCCGGTCTTCATCAAAGGCTACGCCTGGAACGATAATCGGGGCATCCTCATCTTCATCAGCATTTCGTACAACACCGGGGCAATGGGTGATGGGCTCCAGAATGCCCATAATTCCTTTCTCCAGCTGTCCAAAATACTCTATATAATAGAAGTTCATATCCCGTCCGTTTACCTTTGGCACAGCCACCTTCTTGCCATCATGCCAGCATTGTTCGATAAAGGAACGGGTCATTACCTCATGCTTATGGTCCATATAGCAGAACACCGATGCGGCAGACTGATAACAGGAACTTGCTGTAATTCTTGAAAAAATCGCCTCACTGCTGCGCTGCACTTCTTCGTCAGAGGCTTCCCGCCTTCTGGAAAATACTGCTTTTCTGATTTCTTTTTTATCCATGGCTCTATTCTCCTGTGCAGAATCGCGTCTTGTGAAGGACGATTCCGAAGGGTGCAAGTCTCAGGTATCCATCTGCTCCAGATAGTCCAGCAGGTAAAAATCATCTTTCTTGTCTGCAAGAAACAGGGTACCGATCTTCTCCCCCTGGATAATTCTGTGGATGATATGAAAATCCTCTCCGCTCGCAATAATCATGTCACACCCTCCCATCGTGGCGACACGGGCTGCGGAAAGCTTTGTTGCCATTCCTCCGGTTCCGGCGTTACTCCCGGTCGTGGATTTGCCCATATGCATGAGATTGTCGTCAATCCGGTCTACGACATCGATAAACTCCGCCTTTGGGTTGGTGTGTGGATCGTCTGTATACAGTCCATCGATATCGGAGAGGAGAATCAGCAGATCCGCATGAATCATGGCGGCGACGACGGCAGATAGGTGATCATTATCGCCGAAAACAGACAGGGAGTCAATTTCGTAGGTCGCAATGGTATCATTTTCATTGACGACCGGGATGACACCCGCCTTGAACATTTCTTGAAAACAGTTGACAGTATTGTAACGGTTCAGGGCATCAAGCATCGTATGCTTTGTCATCAGGATCTGACCGCATACATGATTGTATTCAGAAAAGATCTTCTGATAAATCATCATCAGCTTTGCCTGCCCGACTGCCGCACATGCCTGCTTCTGCGCAATGGTCTCATCCTGCTTGCAGACACCAAGGGTCCCCCTCCCCACCATGATGGCGCCGGAAGATACGAGAACAACTTCCTTGCCCATGTTGACAAGATCACAGATTTCACGGATCAGAATTTCCACCTTGATCAGATCCAGTCTTCCGGTCTCCTTGTGCGCAAGGGAGGAGGAACCAATCTTGATGACAATCCGCTTCTTGTCCTTTAGCTTTTCTCTTACCTTTGTGTCAAAATTCATGATGATCTCCTCCTGCATGCATGCTGCAGAATGCGTGCCTGCTGCAAAATGCGTGCCTGCTGCAAAGTGCATGCTTGCTGTCATATGCATGCAATATGAGTGCCACTATATCCTTCAGTCCCGTGTAATTCCAAGAGCCTGCAGAGCCTGCTCCTGCTTCTGCACCATAACTGCCTCCTCATCCGGAATCATGTGATCATATCCAAGCAGGTGCAGCATGCTGTGTGCGATCAGAAATGCGATTTCCCTTTTCAGGGAATGGCCGTATTCCTCTGCCTGAGCTTTGGCTCGTTCCACAGAGATCACGATGTCGCCAAGCAGAAGTTCTCCCGTCTCCGGATTAAAAAAATCCGCGGAATTCTCTGTCTGATCCAGACAGCTGTAATCCGCGGGGCCGTTCCAGTCAACCATGGGAAAGGACAATACATCCGTTGCCCGGTCTATCTGACGGAATTCCCGATTCAGGCGCCGGATTTCCTCGTTGTCTGTCAGCGTCAGATTGATCTCCGCCTCATAGGGGCATTGCTCTGAAAACAGGACCTGCCGTATGACACGCTCCGCAACATCCTGATAATCAAATGGAATCTCCTTATCCTGTTCATTTTCCAGATTCAGGGTCATAGTTTCCTCCCTTTCTGTTAACAGCTGTAACACAGTGTCTTAAAAATCTGTTGCACCGGCTGCCTGCAATGATATCAGCCAGTTCAACTGAGTCAGCCAGAATGTTTGCCGTATTTGTTTCTTGCGGAAGTACCAGTACCCGTAGTGCGGCTTCGCTTTTGAGAACGCCCGTTTTCTTTTTTCTCGTATTTTTCGTATGCTTCTACGATCTTCTGCACCAGAGGATGCCGGACAACATCCTTGCTCGAGAGCTCACAGAAAGAAATACCATCTACATTCCGCAGTACGCGTGCTGCCA
>JAJGAH010000260.1 GCA_020844525.1 Eubacterium sp. | reverse complement strand
TAACCGAGCTTCTGCGTCTGGTAGACCTGGATCCGGAAACATACAGGAACCGTTATCCCTCTCAGCTCTCCGGCGGACAGCAGCAGCGGATCGGACTTGCGCGGGCGCTTGTAACCAACCCGAAAATCATGCTGCTCGATGAACCCTTCGGTGCGATCGACGCTATTACAAGACTGAACCTCCAGAATGAGCTTAAACGGATTCATTCAGAAACGAACCGCACCTTCCTTCTGGTAACACACGACATCAATGAAGCATTCCGTCTTGGAAACCGCGTCATGATCATGGACCAGGGAAAGCTGCTTCAATTTGATACTCCGGAGGAAATTGTTCGACATCCTGCTGATCCATTTGTGGAAACACTGATTTCTTCTGCCAGGGAACAGGAGGATTTCTGGAAGGATGTGATGGAATGATACGCTATCTGATCGCAAACCCGGAAAAAATATATGTTCCCCTTCTGCAGCATCTGGAGATCGTGCTGATTACCCTCGTCATTTCTGTTCTGCTGGCAGCAGTGCTGACAATCTTATCCGTGGAAATCCCCAAGCTTGGTACCTTTCTGGTGCAGCTTTTTTCGGTGATCTATTCCATTCCGTCCATGGCACTCTTCGCACTGCTGATTCCTCTTACAGGACTGGGGATGCCCTCTGCCATAACCGTTCTGGTGATTTATAACCAGTACCTCCTTCTTCGCAATTTCCTGGCCGGACTGCAGGATGTAGATCCGGGAATCCGGGAGGCTGCACTCGGTATCGGTATGACAAAGCTTCAGATTCTGCGCAGGATACAGCTGCCGCTTTCAAAACCAGCTATTTTTACCGGTATCAGGCTGGCGATGGTGTCAACGGTCGGTATCGCAACCATTGCTTCCTGCATCAATGCTGGTGGTCTTGGTGATCTTCTTTTCTCCGGTATGCGGACACAGAATATTGTAAAGATACTATGGGGAAGCGTGCTGTCTGCGGGTCTGGCAATCCTGCTTGATCTGCTGCTGAAGTATGCCGAGAACCACTCGAAACTGGAGCTTCCGCAGAATGATATGGAAGGAAAGAGGTGACAGAAGATGATACAGGGAATGCTTCTATATATACAGCAGAACGCCTCACAGATCGGAACGCAGATCGGAGAACATCTCTATGTAAGCCTTCTCTCACTTGCGATTGCTGCTTTAATCGGAATTCCCGCTGGCTATTTTGCTTCTCTCTCACCTGTGAAGGAACGGATTCTGTCTATTCCATTTCAGATCCTGCGTGTTGTTCCCTCTCTTGCCCTTCTGTTTCTGTTTATTCCGATTATGGGTACAGGTGTCCGTCCGGCAGTGACTGCACTGACGATTCTCGCAATTCCTCCAATCCTGCTGAATACGATTGTCGGCTTTAACGGGGTTCCGGCATTCATGCTGGAATGCGCTTCAGGAATTGGCATGACCGGACGGGAACAATTCTGGCATGTGCGTCTGCCACAGGCATTGCCTATGATTCTTGCAGGTGTCAGAAGCAGTCTTGTAGAAGTGATTGCAAGTGCAACCCTGGCAGCGATGATCGGCGCAGGCGGCCTTGGTGAGATTATTTTCACAGGACTGGGACTGTTCCGGGCGGATATTCTGCTTGCCGGAGGTTTGCTGGTAGCTCTGCTCTCTCTCGGATCCGGACTCGTCTTTGATCTGATCCAGAGGGTGGTGCTTAGGTATCGTTATGTATAATGGAATCCTGGCATGGAATCCCAGCTTCATAGATAAACAAATCCCGGAAGTATACAAAATATATTGTATATTTCCGGGTTTTTGTCTTGATATATATTCCCAGGATCTTTACCCTTATTTGTATATTGAAAATATCTACAGGCACTTTCTAAAGAAATGGACTAGAGCATCGCCCATATCGAAGGATTGGTGGCAGATACTGCTATTGCGCCGTTGTTGAGAGCATTCATTACATCTTCGCGGTCGCTGATCAGCCCACCGCAGATCAATGGGAGATTCGCCTTCTGACGAATATTCTTGATTACCTTTGGTGCCAGCGTACCGGGAAGCACCTCTATCACATCCGGCTGTGAGGCATAGCTCTGCCGCGTGAGCTTGCCAACAGTATCCATTGCTCTGCTGTCCAGGATAAAAATACGGAGGACAGCAGCCATGCCTTTCTCCTTGATACAGGAAATAAGACTGCTCCTGGTGGTAATAATACCTCTGGCGGCAGTTTTTTCTTTAAGAAAATCCACAGCGGCCTCTCTCTGACTCAGGCCATCAATCAGGTCCAGATGAACAACCGGGGTTTTGCCTGCCGCGGCGATCTGCTCTGTAATCCCTGAAATACTGCAGACATCACCATAAAGTACAAATACAATCTCCACATCCGTCTGCAGACATGCATGCAGTCCCTCCTCATTCCGGATTGCTGCTACAATCGGACTATCCTCCAGTTTATCCAGAAACTCTATATTCATAATTTCAATAACTTTCCGCCTGATTATCTCTTCTGTTTACAACACCAGTGCACGCAGTCATATTATCCATTATTCAGCAGCAGTTTGATCCAGAATCATCTGGGCGCGAATCACATCGCTTTTATCTGCTGTATAAATTCTTACCTCACTAAACGATGGTTTGCGCAGGAGATCCACCAGTTTGTCAAAAGATATCTTCTGCGTTCCATAGTCTGTTCCCCGGCTTTCTGCTGCATGATCAGCCACCTGCTTCCCGATATAGACCGGAATACAATGTGTCTTTCCATCCGAAGCACGGAAGCAGACCATACGCTTCTGATCTCCCTTTACGATGATATAATAGTCGCCACCGTCATGCAAAAGCTGTGCTGCAGAATCGGACTTTTGCTGCTGATAGCTTTCTACAGAATGCAGAACCCCGGTGATTTCCCGAAAACCGCTATACAGCTCTGTTTCTATATCTGTTGCGTATTTTCTGAGCAGACCCGAACTGCGCAGAATGCTATCCGCAGCATTCCTGTCTGACTGAATGCCTTCTGCATGATCCAGTTCTTTTCCTGATTGTCCATCACATAAGACGACAGAATAACAGCTTGTGATTTTCTCACCTTTCCAGATTGCCAGAACCTTCTTCAGGTATTTTTCAGCTTCCTGACGGTTTCTGCCCAGTTTTTTCTCGAGATCCTCTCCAACGGCAGCCAGCCAGAAATCATGACCGTCACTTACATAGGCATACATTGCCTTTCCCGCTCTGGGATTATATGCATTCTCAAAATCAAGGATCTTCTGCTCTGCGCTCTCATCGGAATTATCGTAAACAGCGGCAAAGAGGTCATAACGTCTGGAGAATTCCTGCTCACGAATGCTTTCTGCCTTCGGATCACGGATCACAGCGGCAATATTGCCATTTTTCAGATAAAACCAGTCTGCATCCGGAAAATTCTCTTCATTTAAGATATTCGAATCACTCATGTTTACTCCTTCGCCTTTCATGGCTTCCGAAAATTATCCAAGGATGGATCCATAATTATTAGCTGTCTTTACTGTGGCATTCCATTCCGGATGAAAATCAGCACTTCCGGGGATCTTATGTCCGTCCTTCCAGGTCCTTCCGGCAACCATAAAGGAGATTGCGTTTTTACCACCGGCAAGTCCCCATTTGCTGTCGGTAACAGCCATGTTGCTTCCCACTACCGTTTTCAGAATCTGACCGTTTGACAGTGTAAAATCAATCATATCTCCGACCTTGCCAAAGGAGGCTGAACATGAAATAACGTATCTGCCATTGATTTTTCCAAATCCCTCGCTGTCATAGGTGCCATATTTCTCCTTCAGCCCAAGTTCCGTTGTGTTATCTGCACAAAACTGATCCCAGATTCCATATCCATACTGCCCTCCAGCAACAAAATCTGGTGTAATGCTTACAGAATCTCCGGTTGTCAAAGTGGCCTTTTCTTCATCCGTATCATCCGGAAGCACATGTGTACACCAGCAGAGATCCGGCGTATAGACATTAGTAGCAATAATTCCTCTTGAAGAACTATAAGCTTCAATAGTCTTCCCATCGCCCGCATAGATTGCCACGTGGTAGATCTCTCCCGTAGATGCATTCCTAAAGAAACACAGATCTCCCGGAACAGCGTCTTCAAGGGCGACCTTCTCTCCAACCTGTGCCTGTTCCTGCGCAACGCGGGGAAGAGAAATGCCAAACTCGCTATAAAGTGTCTGCACAAAGCCAGAGCAGTCGGCTCCATCTGTCAGACTCGTCCCGCCCCATACATAATTATTTCCTATGTAATAGGAAGCATTCTTGATGATCGAAGCCCCAAGGTCTGTTGTCTCTCTGTAGGCAGTTACAGAAGCAAGGCTGTAATAGAA
>JAJGAH010000259.1 GCA_020844525.1 Eubacterium sp. | reverse complement strand
TGTCTCTTCCTCCCGGATGGAAAAATCAAAGGACTGGGTTCCGAACTTCTTCACGGTTTCAACGAAGGCTTTGTCGACAAAGGAGTAGTGCTGGGAGGAAACGGAAAATTTCTGCTTCATGGTGCCGGAGCTGGAATATTTGTTGCTGATCCATTCATATTCCTGGTAAAGCTGTCGTGCATCATTCAGAAAATCCTGTCCCTCACTGGTCAGGAAGACACCGCGGCTTGTGCGGATAAAGATGGTGATGCCGACCTCTTTTTCAAGCTCATGGATGGATGCTGTCAGTGTGGGCTGGGAAACAAACAGCTCCTCGGCCGCCTTATTCATCGAACCCTTTTCGGCAACTGTGATTACATATTTAATCTGTTGAAGTGTCATTTCTGTTCCTCTTATCTGCCACCTGCTCAGCGCACACCTGTTTGCTTCGTTATGCGGGCAAGGCGTGTTATTTGGAAGAATATGCTATCAGAAATAATTATAGCATCTTTGATCGTTATGGAACTTATTTAAAATTTATATTTGGATATAGATTGAACTGATAACAGAGAAGACTTCCATGTTTCAGTACAGTCCCTGCAGCGTATCCGTGCCTGAGCATACCGGGCGTGAGACGCGCAGAGATTTTGAGGACCGGATGTTCTTTCTGCTGGCAGGACGAATCGTGACAAGATTCCTCCTGCCCAATCCGCTGAGCATCATCTATACGGTAGTGCGTTCTGTTCCATTCATTCTGAAGGGAATACATACACTGTGCAAGGGCAGGCTGGTGCCCTGGTCGCTTGGCGCAACTGCACTCTGCTGGCTTCTGACCCGCAACATGACAAAAACCCTGTCTATTCTGATGGTGGATTATTCCTGCGCCCTGAAGCTGGCGATGCCGATTTCCGTCATGTCAGCCATGTGTGAATGCAGTGACCGCCATATCAACGTAATTGAAAAAATCTCAGTTATATTTTGAAACAGAAAAGCAGACACACTTTTATGGTGTGTCTGTTTTTTTAGCTATAACTTTTTCTGATTGCTGGCAATCACCTATAAGTAATTCCTTATTTCTTAAACGAATGCTATATTCCCATTATTGAATCGGTTTTGTAGTAGCCGGGGGTAAACAGGATGAAATTCAATACCATGCTCCTTCACGGAGCGTCCGTAAAACAATATCCATATAATGCCACAATACCGCCGATCAGCCAGGTAACTGCCTTCCGGTTTGATTCTGCCGAGGAGCAGGAAAAGGTATTCGCACATAAGGCATCCGGGTATGCCTATACACGGGTCGGGAATCCGACAGTTGCCGCCTTTGAGCAGAGAATTAATGAGCTTGAGGGCGGCAATGCCGCAATTGCCTGTTCTTCCGGAATGTCGGCGATCACCCTCGCGATGCTGAATATGCTCTCCAGTGGGGATGAGGTGATTGCAGGATCCGGGCTGTATGGCGGAACCATAGACCTCTTCAGGGATCTGGAAAACTTCGGCATTCAAGTGAGATATGTCCGTCACGTATCACCCGCAGAGATCGAGCCGCTGATCAGTGACCGGACAAAGCTCATCTATTCCGAGGTGATTGGAAATCCCGGACTGGATGTTCTGGACATCCGGGCGGTGTCCGATCTGGCCCATGCCAGAGAAATTCCGCTTATGGTGGATGCCACAACTGCCACGCCATATCTGGTCCGGCCGTTGAAGCTGGGAGCGGATATCGTCGTGCACTCCAGCTCCAAATACATCAACGGAGGCGGCAATTCCGTCAGCGGTGTGATCGTAGACGGGGCGTCCTTCCGATGGGATTTTGAGAGGTATCGGGCACTTCGTGATTTTTCCAGATATGGACCACTTGCGTATACGATCCGTCTGCGGACAGACACCTGGGAGAATATGGGAAGCTGTCTTTCACCGTTTAATGCCTTTATGAATATCACGGGTCTGGAAACGCTTGGACTTCGGATGGACAGGATCTGTTCTAATGCAGAGAAAATTGCAGCGGCCCTCTCAGAGCTGCCCGGTATCACTGTGAATTATCCGCTGCTCCCGGAAAACCCGTACAGGGAACTTGCCCTGCGGCAGTTTGAAGGAAGGGGAGGAGGCATCCTGACCTTCCGTGCCGGGTCCCGGGAAAAAGCCTTCCGGATTCTGAACCATCTGCAGTATATCGTGAAGGCAAGCAATATCGGGGACATACGGACGCTTGCAATTCATCCGGCATCCACGCTGTACAGAAACAGTGATGAGGAGCGCCGCGTGGCGGCAGGTGTGTATGAGGACACGATCCGGATCAGCACAGGTATAGAAGATGCGGAGGACCTGATCGAGGACCTGACAGATGCGATTGAGGCCGCAGACAATCCGGATTGAAGCTTCGTATGTTCAAAGTGATAAAGATAAAATAAACACAGCAGAAAGGAAGAAACCATGAAGATTACAGTTGGCGGAGAAACAAAGGAAGTTAAGGATGGCATCACAATCAGTGAGCTGATTCAGGAGGAAAACGTCGAGACACCGGAATATGTGTCCGTGTCCGTTAACGAGTCCTTTGCCCAGAAGACGGATTATGACACGACCAGGCTGAAGGACGGAGATGTTGTGGAGTTTCTGTATTTCATGGGAGGTGGACGCTGATGCCGTTTACGGATGAACAGCTGGAGCGGTACTCCAGACATATTATTCTGAAGGAAATTGGAGTCAAGGGACAGAAGAAGCTGATGAACGGTTCGGTTCTGATCATCGGTGCCGGCGGTCTTGGGGCACCGGCGGCGATGTACCTGGCTGCGGCCGGTGTCGGCAGGATCGGCATTGCAGATGCGGATGTGGTAGATCTCTCCAATCTGCAGAGACAGATCATCCATACGACAGCGGATCTTGGAAAGCCGAAGGTAGAATCCGCTGCTGAAACAATGAAGGCGATCAATCCGGATGTTGAGGTGGAGACCTACCATCAGTTTCTCACCAGCAGCAATATCCTTGATATTGTCCGGAAGTATGATTTTGTGCTCGACGGGACCGACAATTTTCCCGCCAAATTTCTGATCAATGATGCCTGTGTCATGGCAGACAAGCCATTCTCTCACGCTGGCATTCTCCGCTTCAAAGGACAGCTCATGACCGTGATTCCCCATGAGACGCCCTGCTATCGCTGTGTGTTCAAGACGATGCCGCCGAAGGATGCGATTCCCTCATGCAGGGAAGCCGGTGTCGTAGGCGCGATGGCCGGTGTGATTGGCTCACTGCAGGCACTGGAGGCGGTGAAGTTTCTGACAGGTGCAGGAGATTTGCTCACAGGAAAGCTGCTGACCTTTGATGCACTGCATAATAAGTTCCACACGATTGTGCTTCCACCAAGAGGGGAAGGCTGCAAGGTATGCTCAGACCATCCGGAAATCACGAAACTGGTGGATTATGAGCAGCCGGCCTGTGAGCTGAAGAAATAATGAAGGAATGAAGGCAATTTCCTGTATAACAGATGATTTTGTCCAGCAACAGTAAGGAATGAGGATTCTATCAGGGTTCAGGTGAGAAGCAGAGATGAAGGTTACGATTAAAAAGGAAGACTATGACAGAATTCTGGCTCATGCCAGAAAGGAGGCACCTCTGGAGGCCTGTGGTCTGATCGGAGGCCTCGATCATGACGGGGTACGGGAAATCCGGAAGGTATATATCCTGACGAATGTGGACCATACAAGCGAGCATTTTTCCCTCGATCCGCAGGAACAGCTCAAAGCGGTGATGGACATGCGGGCGGAGGGACTGAAGCCGCTCGGCAACTGGCATTCACATCCTGCATCGCCGTCAAGGTCATCGCAGGAGGATATACGGCTTGCCTTTGATCACAGGGCGAGCTATCTGATTCTGTCACTGATGGATCATGCACATCCGGTTCTGCATTCATTTCATGTAGAAAACGGGGTGTCAGAGCAGGAGGAACTGCAGATTATTTAAAACGCAGGAAGGAGAGCAGGTTATGGCAGTTGATTATGCGGCTTTGAAAAAGGGCGGCTGGATGCGGCAGAAGCAGAAGGGAAAGTTCGCACTCAGGGTTCATGTCGTCGGTGGAACGCTTACATCTGAGCAGATGAATGGCATCTATCAGGTGGCTGCGAAATACGGGAAGGGCTATGTGCATCTGACGGCACGGCAGTCTCTGGAGATTCCCTGGATGGATGAAAATGACATTGAAGATATCAAGAAGGATCTGGCGAAGTATGGCGTCTATCCGTCTGTCTGCGGGCCAAGGGTCAGGACCACAACCGCATGTCAGGGCAGTATGACCTGTCCTTCCGGCTGCATTGATACCCAGGCACTTGCACAGAAAATTGATCAGAGATACTTCGCACGGGAGCTTCCCGGCAAATTCAAGTTCGGTGTCACAGGATGTCAGAACAACTGTCTGAAGACGGAGGAGAAT
>JAJGAH010000258.1 GCA_020844525.1 Eubacterium sp. | reverse complement strand
AACCGCAAGCTTGTATCCGTGATTGAATTCGCAACAGAGACCCTGGCAGGTATTCCTTCCATCATTTACGGTCTTGCCGGTATGCTGATCTTTGTGCAGTTCTTCTCCATTGGAACCAGTCTGCTGGCAGGCTCTCTGACATTGGTTATCATGACACTGCCTACCATCGTCAGAACTACACAGGAAAGTCTGAAGACGGTTCCGGACAGCTATCGCGAGGGAAGCCTGGCACTTGGTTCAGGAAAATGGCACATGATTCGTACCGTTGTCCTTCCGTCATCTATTGATGGTATTGTAACCGGATGTATTCTTGCAATCGGACGTATCGTCGGCGAAAGTGCGGCGCTTCTGTTCACTGCAGGAATGGCAAACAATATACTGTCCCTGAAGGATGCGGTCACACCCGGAAATGCCGGATCCACTCTGACGGTAGCCCTTTACATGTATGCAAAGGAGCGTGGAGAATTCGGTGTTGCATTTGCTATTGCGGCAATCCTGCTGATTCTTACATTGCTCATCAACCTTTCCGCAAAGCTTGTGGCAAAGAAACTCAAGGTAAAAGTGGATTAATAATAAGAAAGCAGGAATAAGTTATGGCGAATATTATCGAAGCGCATAACCTGAATCTCTGGTATGGAGACCATCAGGCATTGAAAAATATCAATCTGGATATTCAGGAACACAAAATCACCGCTCTGATCGGACCTTCCGGATGTGGCAAGTCAACCTTCATGAAGACCCTGAACCGGATGAATGATCTGGTAGACGGATGCAGAATTGAGGGTGATGTACGTCTGAATGGCGTTGATATTTACAAGGATATGGATGTAAACATCCTCAGAAAAAAAGTCGGTATGGTATTCCAGAAGGCAAACCCATTTCCAATGTCAATTTACGACAATATTGCTTACGGCCCGAGACTTCATGGCATCCATGGCAAGGCTGCACTGGATGAGATCGTAGAGCGCTCCCTGAAGCAGGCGGCGATCTGGGACGAAACAAAGGACCGTCTGAAAAAGAACGCGCTGGGCATGAGTGGTGGTCAGCAGCAGAGACTTTGTATCGCGAGAGCGATCGCTGTAGAGCCGGATGTGCTTCTGATGGATGAGTCAACCAGTGCACTGGATCCGATTTCCACCGGAAAAATCGAGGAACTCTGTCTCGAACTGAAGAAAAAATATACCATCGTTATGGTCACCCACAATATGCAGCAGGCAAACCGTATCTCTGATATCACAGCCTTCTTCCTGCTTGGAGAATTGATTGAGACTGGTGCGACCCAGGATATCTTCCTGAATCCACAGAACAAGAAGACAGAAGAGTACATTACCGGAAGATTCGGCTGATACAATCAGCTTTTATTGGTTTAAGCTTGCTGAAATACATTTCTGTTCAATAGAAAAATGAGGAAATAGTGAGACATGGCAAACAGAAAAGAATATGATGATGAGCTTCGTGAGATCAATGTGCTGATCCACGAAATGGGTAAAGAGGTAA
Source organism: Eubacterium sp. (assembly GCA_020844525.1). GTDB lineage: Bacteria > Bacillota > Clostridia > Lachnospirales > Lachnospiraceae > Bilifractor. Next base: position 2,930 of record JAJGAH010000258.1, on the reverse strand, counting down.
AAAAGTCCATTGACCGGATCATCCATGCTTTTCCGGAAAGAGATGCAAAGCTTGCGAATGAGGTCATGGAGCATGATGGTGTCATCGACAAGATGGAAACCGATATTGAGGAGAGATGCATCAACATCGTGGTAAAGCAGGCTCCTCTGGCGACAGACTGGAGAAAGATTGCCTCCTATATGAGAATGATCAGCGACCTGGAGCGGATTGCTGACAACAGCAGTGATATCAGCATTTATATCATTAAGCTTTCCAAGCAGCCGGAGGTAGAGGTTCCGTCTGAATTCCACCAGCTATTCCTGACGATGCGCGAGATGGTTGGAAATACCATTGAGAGCTTCTTCACGGGAAATATAGATCTGGCAAAGGACATCCATGCACAGGATGATATTGTAGACAAGGGCTTTGATACGATCGTAGAAAAGATCTCCGCGAAAATCAAGGAGAATCCCGAGAATACAGATCAGTACATCAACTATCTGATGGTAGCGAAGTATATCGAGAGGATGGCAGATCACTCTGAGAACATCGCATCCTGGGTAAGCTTTATTGTCAAGGGACAGCTCAAGATGCAGTATACAGACCGCTACAAAAAGGATAGCAGCGAGTTCCAGTTTTATGAATAAGCTGTGTGTATAGGAAAAAGGGCCTGATACAGAAAAATAGTTAACATAGAATTAACATGCGCTTTCTTTCGGAGTTTACATTCTCCTGTGTAGAATGTAAACTGTTTATGGAATAGCGCATTTTTTTGCACAGATATACACTATTTACGATATGCGTACCTGGATGCGGATCAATAGGTATTCGCATAAAGAATGCATAAAGAATAATGCATACAGAATAATGAATAAAGAATAAGGATAAGATTCAGGTTAAAAGACAGGATTTACAAGAAGCAGCCCAATAAGAAATACAGAAAAATACAAATACCTTCAATACAGAGATGGGGGAAATCATGATATATATTTTGGAAGATGACGACAACATCAGGAAGCTGGTCAGTTATGCACTTGCCCGGGAGGGCTATGAGGTAACAGGGTTTGCGGAACCGAAGGCTTTTTACCACGGTATGGAGGAAAAGCTTCCCGATCTGGTTCTCCTTGATATTATGCTTCCCGGTGAGGATGGTCTCAGCATTCTGAAAAAGATCAGAAAGAATATCCGGACGGAAAATATTCCGGTTATCATGCTCACGGCGAAAAGCAGCGAGTTTGACAAGGCAAACGGTCTGGACCTCGGTGCAGATGATTATATTGCAAAGCCTTTTGGCATTGTAGAGCTGACCTCGAGAGTTCGCGCAGTGCTCCGCAGGTCATCCAGAATAAAGAATGAGCCGGAAAATGAATATCGTGTCGGCAAGCTGTATGTCAATCCGGACAAGCATATTATTCAGGTGGATGACAAGAACATCTCCCTGTCCTACAAGGAATATTGCCTGCTGATGGCGCTGCTGGAGGCAAGGGGGAATGTTGTGCGCAGAGAGGAGCTTCTGACGAAGGTCTGGGGCGAATTCTACGGAGAGTCCCGTACGCTGGATGTACATATACGCAAGCTGCGGGTAAAGCTGGGCGACAAGGCTGGAAAATATGTGCAGACCGTAAAAGGAATCGGTTACAAGATCGAAGAATGCTGATCAGCGTCTGCATCTGGCAGCACATATTTGAACTTGGGTTGTTGTTCTTGTTGCAGTTTTCTATCAGACCGTAAATGCTGATTGCAATTGGGCCCTGAGTTTCGAACCGTATCCTTGCATAGGAATCTGGCGGGAAGGTGATCGGTGAAGATCAATGAGTCATAAAATATTTAAATCAACATTCATCATATCTATCATTATTTTCCTCCTCACGATGGGCGTGACAGCTGTCCTGCTTTTTGGTCTTCTGGAGGACAGGACAATCGATGAGCTGCGGGAGGAGGCCGGGATTATTTCGACCGGCATTGAGCAGGATGGGCAGGAATATCTGGACCAGCTCAATACGACACGCAGGGTCACACTGATTGCTTCGAACGGTAAGGTTCTGTTCGATAATGAGGCGGATGCTGTGACGATGGAGAACCACAGCGACCGCACGGAAGTGAAGGAAGCGCTGCAATCCGGGCAGGGTCACAGTATCCGGAAGTCTGAGACAATGACGAAGGAGACACTCTATTATGCCCTGCGGCTGAATGATGGTGACATACTTCGTGTGGCTGTGACGCAGGACTCGATCTGGGCGATTCTGAAGCATCTTCTGAAACCGTCTGTGATTTTGTTTATGACTACTGTCCTGCTGTCCCTTGGTCTGGCAAATCTGGTCACCAGAAATATCCTCAGCCCGCTGAACAAGATGGACCTGGACAATATCGAGGACAATGATGTCATATATGATGAGCTGTCACCGCTTCTGAAAAGACTGCAGACACAGCAGGAGACAATCCGGCGGCAATTGAATGCGGCCAGTCAGAAAAGGGAGGAATTTAATCTGATTACGGAGAACATGTCAGAGGGATTTCTGGTCATAGACAAGAATACGGATATTCTGTCATGGAACCCATCGGCACTGGGATTGCTTGGCATTGTGGATGAACCCTCCGGAAGCGTGCTGAAGCTGAACCGGTCCAGGGAATTCAGGGAGACGATTTTCAAGGTCCTTTGTGGAAAGAAAGAGGAGCTTGAGCTGAAGCGTGAAAACCGGACGTATAAGCTGATCGCAAACCCTGCATATGATGATAATCACAACGAAGTCATCGGAGCGGTCATCGTCATTCTGGATGAGACGGAAAGCATCAAGAGAGAGAATTTCCGCAGGGAATTTACCGCAAACGTGTCGCATGAGCTGAAGACACCGCTCACTTCCATTTCCGGTTTTGCAGAGCTGATGATGGCTGGCGGTATGCCGGAGGATACAGTCAGAGACTTCTCAAAATCCATTTATGATGAGGCAAGC
>JAJGAH010000257.1 GCA_020844525.1 Eubacterium sp. | reverse complement strand
CCACGGATATGCTCCTGATCTGGGATATGAGTTTCTCAGAAATGCCATTGTGGAGGAGTACAAGGGACGCGGCTGCACAGTTTATGCCGATGAAGTGTTTGTCTCGGACGGTGCAAAGAGTGATTCCGGAAACATTCAAGAGATTTTCAGTGAAGACGCGAAGGTGGCTGTCTGTGACCCGGTCTATCCTGTATATGTAGATTCCAATGTCATGGCCGGCCGCTCCGGCGCATGGATTCCGTCTGAACAGAGATATGCCAATTTTATTTACATGCCCTGCACAGAGTCCAACAACTTTACGCCTGAATTCCCGAAGCAAAATCCGGACATTATTTACCTCTGCTATCCGAATAACCCGACTGGAATGACAATCAGCAAGGAGCAGCTGCAGGAATGGGTAGATTATGCCAACAGAATCGGTGCCGTCATTCTTTACGATGCTGCCTATGAAGCTTACATCACAGAAAAGGACGTTCCCCATTCCATCTATGAATGTGAGGGCGCGAGGACCTGTGCGATTGAGATCCGAAGCTTCTCCAAGAATGCTGGATTTACCGGTGTTCGTCTTGGCTTTACGGTTGTCCCGAAGGACCTCAGGGATGCAAACGGGGTTGCAATGCGTGACCTCTGGGCAAGACGCCACGGTACAAAGTATAACGGTGCTCCGTATATTATTCAGAAAGCGGGCGCAGTTGTCTTCACACCGGAAGGTCAGAAGGAAATTCGGGAACAGGTCGGCTACTATCAGAAGAATGCACATTATATCTATAACGGTCTGAAAGATGCCGGCTATACTGTATATGGTGGTGTCAATGCTCCATATATCTGGCTGAAAACACCGGACAATCTGACTTCCTGGGAATTTTTTGACCGGTTACTTTCTGAAGTGCATGTGGTCGGAACACCGGGATCCGGTTTCGGCCCCAGCGGCGAACATTTCTTCCGGCTCACAGCATTTGGCACTTATGAGAAGACCGTGGAAGCGATCGATCGGATCAAGCATATGTGAGACAAGGGTATCAGACGAAAGCATTGAAAGGAAGCAGGAGTACGACTATGGAAAAAATTCAGATGAAGACACCGCTTGTTGAGATGGACGGAGATGAGATGACCCGGATTCTCTGGAAGATGATTAAGGATGACCTGCTGACTCCTTACATCGACCTGAAGACCGAGTATTATGATCTCGGACTGAAGCATCGTGATGAAACCAATGATCAGGTCACCCGGGACTCCGCCGAGGCAGCCATGAAATATGGTGTGGCCGTAAAGTGCGCAACGATCACTCCGAATGCGGCACGTGTCAGGGAATACAATCTGAAGGAGATGTGGAAGAGCCCGAACGGAACCATCCGTGCCATGCTCGATGGCACGGTTTTCCGCACACCAATTCTGGTAAAGGGCATTGATCCTGTGGTGAAGTGCTGGAAAAAGCCCATCACCATAGCACGTCATGCATATGGCGATGTGTATCGAAATGTAGAAATGCGGGTTCCCAAGGCCGGTAAGGTTGAACTGGTCTATACCTCAGATGACGGAACCATCACGAAGAAAGAGCTTGTACATCAATTTGACGGCCCCGGTGTCGTACAGGGAACTCACAATCTGGACCAGTCTATCACCAGCTTCGCCAAGAGCTGCTTTGAATTTGCGCTTTCCAGAAAGGAAGATCTGTGGTTTGCGACAAAGGATACCATCTCCAAAACCTATGATCACCGGTTTAAGGATATCTTCCAGGAAATGTATGATACGCAGTACAAGTACAAGTTTAAGGCTGCAGGAATCACCTACTTCTACACCCTGATTGATGACGCGGTTGCCAGAATCATGAAGTCCGAAGGCGGATTTATCTGGGCATGCAAGAATTATGACGGAGATGTCATGAGCGACATGCTGTCCTCCGCATTCGGTTCACTTGCCATGATGACATCAGTGCTTGTATCTCCTCATGGCTACTATGAATATGAGGCTGCTCACGGAACAGTACAGAGACATTACTACAAGTATCTGAAGGGAGAAAAGACCTCAACGAACTCTGTAGCCACCATTTTTGCATGGACAGGTGCTCTTCGCAAGCGCGGTGAGCTGGATGCAATCCCGGAGCTTGTCCGCTTTGCCGACAAGCTGGAGGAGGCAACGATCGCGACCATTGAATCCGGAAAGATGACCGGCGATCTCGCAAGGATCACCTCTTTGCCAAACGCAGAATCTCTGGATTCTGAGGCCTTTATCCTGGCTATCCGTGACACCCTGGAGAAGATACTGTAATATTTCTTTTGAATGACATAAGGGTTAAAAGATTAATGCTTATGAAATTGCCTTGAAATTCTCACGGTTTCGACAAGCAAGAAGTACTAAGGTTCTTCGATTTTGCTAAAAACGTTCAGAAAAAGTCAAAACTCGCTGCATTCTGCAGCTCAGACAGTTGACTTTTTCTGAACAACGCAAAATCTCATCACCAAGTACTTCTAGCATGTCTGCAAATGTTCGAATTCCAAGACAATTTCAAGGTCACACATCTTTTAACCCTTATATTAAAAAAATGTGTTGTATTAATGTGCTGCATACAGGTTGTCAGCTCTCCTCGTCAGAAGCAGCTTCCCATTCCTCGTACAGCTCTGCCAGCCTGTCATTATTCTGTTTCTGCTCCTGCGCAAGCGACTGGCATCTCGCAAGGTCCGTCCCCGTCTCAGGCTTGAGAAACTCTGCATCAATATTTTGATTTCTTTCCTCAAGCTTTTCAATTTCCTCCTCGATCTTACGAATCCTGTTTTCCCTTCGGCGCTGTCTTGCCTGTTCTTCCTTCTGTGCCTTCCAGTCTGATTTTCCTGACCGCTGCGCCATAGAAGCGGCATCTGTTCCCTCTTCTGCAGAAGAGCGTGTGTCAGCTCCTTCTTTCTGTACTGTACCGGAAACATCGGAAGTTTCTGTACGGTTTACCGTGCCTTCCTTACCAGATACCGCAGGAGAAGAAGCATAGGCTTTGGTCAGCTCTTCTTTCTTTTCAAGATAATAATCATAGTTGCCGATATAATTTACAAGCGTATGGTTTGTCAGTTCCAGAATTCTTGTGGCTGTCTGATTGATAAAATAGCGATCGTGGCTGACATACAGAACTGTTCCTGTGTACTCATTGAGTGCGTCCTCAAGTATTTCCTTCGAAATGATGTCCAAGTGGTTTGTCGGCTCATCCAGAATCAGAAAATTGGCCTCGGAAAGCATCAGACGGGCCAGGGAAACCCTTCCGCGTTCTCCACCGCTGATCGTGGAAATCTTCTTGTATACCTCGTCGCCTGTAAACAGAAATGCGGCCAGCACATTACGGATTTCCGTTTCTGTCAGGGAAGGATAATCATCTGAAATCTGTTCAAATATTGTCTTTTCCGGATCAAGCAGCTGCTGTTCCTGATCATAGTAGCCGATATGAACCCTGGACCCGAGTGTGATTTCACCTGCATCCGGTTTTTCAAGGCCGTTGATCATTTTCAGAATCGTTGATTTCCCGGTCCCGTTGTCACCGATAATGGCAACCCGTTCTCCCTTCCTGATCTTAAATGACTGATTCTGAAACAATGCAAGGCCGGGAAAGCTTTTGGACAGACCGGAAACAGTCAGCACATCCTTTCCGCTTTCCACCCGGGGCGTCAGCTCAATGCGCATATCAGCGCTGACCTCCTGCGGTTTTTCAAGCACATCCATTTTCTCCAGCATTTTCTCCCGGGATTCCGCACGCTTGATAAATTTTTCCCTGTTGAACTGCTTTAGTTTTGTGATGACAGCCTCCTGATGCTTTATTTCATTCTGTTGCTTTGCCCAGGCATTATACTGTGCCTTTCGCACGATAGATTTCTTCTGGCTGTACTGGTTATAATTTCCCTCAAAGCTCATGGACCTTCCATTTTCAATTTCCACAACCCGCGTGACAATCCGGTTCAGGAAATAACGATCATGGGAAACAATCAGGACTGCTCCCGGATAGTTGATCAGGAAGGTTTCCAGCCATTCAATCGAAGAGAGGTCAAGGTGATTGGTGGGCTCATCCAGAAGCAGGATATCAGGTCTCGTAAGGAGAAGCTTTCCGAGTACTACGCGTGTTTTCTGACCACCGGAAAGGGAGGCGAGCTTACGCTCAAAATCTTTTTCTGTGAACCCAAGTCCCTTCAGAACACCGGTAATTTCGCTTTCTGCAGCATACCCGTTTTTTAATTCAAAGGTGTGCATCAGTTCCGTATAGCGATTCATCAGGGACTCTGAGGCGTCTCCACGGACAGCCTTCATCTGCTGTTCCATATCACGGAGACTTTGCTCCATTTCCAGAATATCCTGTTTGGCCTTCCGCACCTCCTGATAAATGGTTTCATCTGATTCCAGATCCTGGTACTGCGCCAGATATCCTATGGTCTTTCCATGGGCTATGGTTACATTACCGGAGTCAGGAGCAAGAGATCCCGTAATAATCCGCAACAGA
>JAJGAH010000256.1 GCA_020844525.1 Eubacterium sp. | reverse complement strand
CCCTGAAATTATATTGTGCAATTAAATTTTCCATCATGGGAATTGCTTTTTCAGAAGCTGCCAAAACAGAAAACCTTGCCCCAAGCAGGCATGCCGCACTGAAGGAAGCCTCGGCAATACCGATCACCGGGCAGTCACAGATTTCCTTCAGTGCATAGAGCCCCGGATCTCCAAAGCAGGCAACCAGCACACCATCATAATCCATCGAACGGGACTTTATCATGCGAATCATTCCCATAGAAGCCAACTGGTAATCATAAAACGACTCCAGTGCCTCCGGGCCGAAATCGGGGTGCAGCACCGCAACTTCGGTTTCATTTCTTTTGACTCTGGCAACTGTTTGTTTGATGTCTTCTGTCATCGCGTCAGAAGTATTTGGATTGATGACTAACAGTTTCATACTAGTTCCCTAACAAATCTTTCTATCAAATCACCCGCATCACCTGTTTGCCGGCATGGCTTTCCTCCCGGAAAATGCCATCCTGCAGCAGAATTTCACCTCGTCGCAGTAATAGAACAGGCCAACCGCAGGAAGAAAATCCCTCATAGATCGAATAAGTAAGTTCTTCCGGATAGTGAAGGTTTTGTGCAGTCAACTCTTTATGTACGGAAGGATCCAAAACAAGAATATCCGCATCACTTCCCGGCTGCAGGCAGCCTTTTTCCGGATAGCATCCGAAGACTTTTGCCGGATTTTCACTGGCTACCTGAACCAGTTTCTGCATGGTAATACGCTTCTTAGCGACTCCTTCGCCTAAAAGAAGACCCAGCCTTTCTCCTAATCCGGAAGTTCCGCTGATAATCTTGCGGTAATCGTCGGAACATGTTTTCTGTTCTCTTGTAAATGTACAGTTGTCGGATGAAACAATGCTGATTGTTCCGTCGTTGATGGCTTCCCATAAGGCATCACAGTCTGCCTGCGTACGAAGCGGCGGGCTCATCATATATAAACGGCCGGTATCCGGATCCTTATATTTATCCTTAGTAAGCGTCAGATAATGCGTGCAGGTTTCAGCTGTGACATTCACCCCTCGTGCTTTTGCTTTCCGAATCAACTCAACAGACTCTTTTGTCGTGATATGGAAGAAATAAATCCTCGCATGTAACATTTCAGCAAACTGCAAAACACGTCCGACAGCTTCTGCTTCACAAATATTGGGCTTTGATTCCGCAAATGCATCCGGTCCTAGATGCCCTTCCTTGCCAAAAAGCTCATCATTGAACTCCGCAATCGGATTGCTTTCTGCATGAAAGCCAACCATTCCGCCGCATTCCGTGATTTTTTTCATAACCTTCAGCATGTCTGTATCATCAATCATGACATGTGCTTTCCGATAGGTCATGAAAAGTTTAAACGTAGGGATTTTGTCTTCACGGATCAGCCTGGGGATCTCATCGATACGACTCTGAATCTCCGTCTTTACGGCGATATCTGCATCCGCTAATTTTGTCTCCAGAGAAGCAATCTCTGGCTCCATTTCTGCAGCTTCCTGAGCTTTTCCTGCCTTCTGCAACGCTTCCAGTTTTTGTCTGGCATCGAACACCTCTGCACTCGCCATCGCTTCTCTTGCAGCCGTCATAGGGGATACCAGGCTTACCACTTTGGCGTGGCAGGAATAGTCCTGCTTCGAAACTGACATCTCTTTCAGACGTTCAGAAACAGCTTTGCGAATACTCATGCCAGGGAGAGTTGAAGAGAAATCAAAATAGGTTGTAACGCCGCCATAGGCTGCCACACGGCTTGCAGAATCAAAATCCATGATGTCGATCACGCCGCCAAGAGGAGCCGCAATATGCATATGGGGATCTATCAAACCTGGCAGCACCCATTTCCCACTTGCATCATATATGTTCTCCTTGGGAATTCCTGTCTCTGCAATGGTCCCACGTTCTACCACTTCTTTGATTTTGCCATCTTCAATCAGAACATCTGATGAGGTCCTTCCTACTCCCGTAAAAACCGTTCCGTTTTTGATAAGAAAACATTCTTTACTCATTTCTGTTCACCCCTTTTACACGTCTTTCGGATCATATGCAGCGCCCCAGGTCTTAGGTACACGAGACTTCTTGACCATAAGGGTAAGTGCAACAATCGTTACCAAATAAGGAAGCATCTGGAAAAACTGATACGGAATAATGGAATTCGCCGACTGCATTCTCAGCTGTGCTGCATCTGCCGCACCGAATATCAGACAAACCAACGATGTTCTGATGGGATCCCATCCGCCGACGACACAGGCTGCCATGACAATAAAGCCACGGCCCCCAGTCATTCCGCCCGCCGAGAAATAACCCACCTCGGCGAGTGTCAGCACACATCCGCCCAAAGCTGCAAAAATTCCGCTTAAGATAACCGCCTGATACTTAAGCCTGATGACCGAAATACCTGCCGTTGCACAGGACTGCGGATTATCTCCCACCGCCCGTATATTGAGTCCCCACCTTGTTCTGTACATGATGTATCCGCCGATGAATGGAATAACCAATGCGATCCATGTACTGATCGGCTGCGCAAAGAACAGCGGACCAATGACCGGAATATTTTGCATGACTTTCGGAAAAATAACCGGGAACGTCTGCACACGAGTCTGCCTGCTCTCCGGCATCAGAGAAAAAATGGTATCAGTGGCGCCAAGGCAGATCATGTTCATCATAAGCCCCGTCACAACCTGATTTGCCCTGCGTGAAATTGTGAGGAAAGAAACCAGAATGCCCAAGACAAGTCCTACAAGTACTGTGATCAGCAGAGCCACCCAAAGGCTGTTGAAATAAAAGGCTCCCATGACTCCCGTCAGGGCTCCGAACATCATGATGCCCTCAATGCCCATGTTTATGACACCGGCACGCTCTGCAAAAACTTCACCAAAAGCGACAACAATGAGAGGCGCACTCCATCTTAATGTAGCTTGAAGCCAATCAATGATAACTGAAAATGACATCATGCTTCCTCCGTTTCTTTGGAAGTGGAACTGGACGTTTTGTCAGTTGAAACAACCTTCCTTGTTCTGCGGCTGTCTACAATACCCACACCGATTACAAAGAGCATACACATGGCAATGATGATTGAATTCATCGAAGACGCAACGCCCGTCTCAATGGACATCGTCGCACCGCCAGCCTTCAGAGCGGCGAAGAAAAAGGCTGCCAGGATTACACTAATCGGATTTCCACCTGCAAGAAGTGCTACCGCTACACTCTCATAGCCGACACCGGTTACAAAGTCCATATACAGTCGGTATTTGAGTCCCATTGTTTCAATTGCGCCTGAAAGTCCGCCAATCATTGCCCCCAGGACAATCATCGTCATAATCTGCCTTCTGGAATTCGCTCCTGCATATTTAGCCGCAAAAGGGTTTGATCCGATCATTCGGGTACGATAACCAAAAGCCGTGTAATTGATAACGAAGAAGAAAACAAGGCAAACGGCAATACCCAGAAACGGTCCCGGATGAAGACTTGTTCCTTTCATTAAGATCGGAAGACATGCACTGTCTGCCAGTGGAAGGGACATTGGATAAAAGGCACCTTTGTCTGCCAGTCCCGTGACATCAGAAACCAGCCAGTTCGTGAGATAAATAGCCACATAATTCAGCATGATTGTGGAAGTAACTTCATTTACCCCTTTGTATGCCCTCAGATATCCAGGGATTGCTCCCCATAATCCTGCCAGAATGACAGCTGCCAGAACGCAGAGAAGAATGTGAAGAACTGGAGGCAGTCCCAGGTTATGCACACCGACGAGTGTCGCACCGATTGCACCGATGTACATGTAGCCTTCGATACCGGTATTCCAAACACCCGTCTTAACGCCGATTGAAACGGCAATGCCGCCGAGCAAAAGCGGTGAAGCCCTGACAAGTACGTTGGAAAATGCCTGTGGAGAGCCAAATGCGCCGTTGAGCAGAGAAGCATATGCCGCCAAAGGATTGACCCCGCTGATCATGATCAGGATTGCACTGGCCAAAAGCCCAAGAGCAATACCCAACAGCGTTCTGCCTGTTGATACCGCGATGTCACCCAGAAACGGGATATACATCGTATTTTTCTTCCTATTGCTTATCTTTTCACTCACCTTTGGCCTCCAATCTCTGTCCCAGCATCATCTGACCTATCACATTCTGATCGGCAGTTTCCGCATCCAGATCGCCCATGATTTCTCCGCCAAACAGAACGATGATTCTGTCGCTGAGCGCCATAATTTCCTGCAGTTCTGCTGAAATGAACAGGACAGCAGCGCCTCTGTTTCGCTCTTTCAGCAAAATATCATGGACGCCGACCACTGCTCCTAAATCGAGACCACGTGTTGGCTGCGCTGCTATTTCAAGAACCGGCTCCGGGTCCAGCTCCCTTGCAATCACGACCTTCTGCTGATTACCTCCTGAGAGATTTCGAACTTTTACATCTTCTGAAGGTGTCTTGATATTATATTTTTTTATCAGTGACCGCGCGTTATCACGAATTTCCCGTTTATTCAAT
>JAJGAH010000255.1 GCA_020844525.1 Eubacterium sp. | reverse complement strand
TATGCAGATGCGGACTACGAGCTGACCAATGATATTGACTGCTCGAAGGACGGCGTGAACCAGGCATGGACGCTGCCGATCGGTTCAGGAGACCATCCGTTTAACGGAACCTTCGAGGGCAATGACTACAGTATTGAGCATCTGGATGTACAGGATGGCACAGCGGGATTTGCACAGGATACAACCGGACTGTTCGGTGTGATCGGCACACAGGGTGTGGTTCAGCACCTTTCGGTTCTGAACATGACCTGGAGTGCCACATCGAAAAATGCCGGCGGCATTGCCGGTGTCAACATGGGAACCATTAACTACTGCTCCAGCGGTATCAATATAGGCAGCACCGGAGACGAGAGCGGTTATATAGACATGGATGTACCCTTTGCCATGCTGCAGACGACCGTCAAGGGAACAGAAAATGCCGGCGGCATCGCAGCCATCAACCAGGGTAAGATCCTGAACAGCCGGAACAATGCAATCGTGACCGGAGCAAAGAACACGGGAGGTATTGCGGCAGTCAACCAGGGTACGATCGACAATTTCTATAATCTCGGACATATTTACGGTACCAGTAAGGAAGGCGGCGTGGCAGCGGTCAATTCAGGAAAGATCCGGAACGGATATAACGGCTTTGCCATGGAGAGCGGATCCTCCGGGGAGACAACCGGACAGATCGTTGGTGATGTGGAATCTGCAGATATCACAGAGGTTTACTACAACAAGGAGGGCAATATCGCCGGGACTGCAGGTGAAGAAACAATCGATAATACACAGTTCACCGATGTGCAGTACAAATCCACAGAGGAGATGTGCACAAAGGATTTTGCAGACCTGCTGAACAAGAATAACAGCGGACAGACGGAGGAGAGCTACGGGACTTGGACATATAGTTCAAGTAAGAATTATGGCTACCCGAGAATCGAGGCAGCCGTACTTCAGCAGAAGACCTGGACCAGCAAAACCGGTATCACGGTTACAGGATATGTACATCCTGACGCAAAGCTTGAGGTGAGGGAGCTGAATGCTGATTCCACAGGACAGGATGCGACAGATTACCAGACACTGAAGGCAGGGGCAGAGGACGGTCAGCTGCTTTCCGCTTACGACATCAGCATGCGCTTCGCAAATGGAAGACGAGCAAGCTTCGAGGGAAGCCTGGTAATCACAATTCCTGCCGCACAGGTGGAGAAGCTGCAGAACCTGAAGGTATTGCATTACTACAATGGCAAGCTTCAGACGGAAGCGATTGAAAAGCTGGAAGACGGCAGTGTTCAGGTGACCGTCAGCCATCTGTCACCCTTCGCGTTGGTGCGTACAGACGGAAGTGCAACGCCGACACCCACACCATCCGGCACAAACGCATCAGGATCAGCCGGTAATGCAAATGCATCCGGAGGTACAACTGCCAGTCCGTCACCGAATACGTCCGGTAAGGGCTACACCGGTACGACATCGGCTTCCGGTGTAAAGACCGGTGATTCGACCCCGATTGCCGCTATGGTAGTTGGTTTTGCAGCGGCAGCCGGGCTGCTGGTTCTGCTGCTGGTGTACAGGAAAAAAAGGAAGGGGCAGAAAAAACTTTGAGTGAAAACGAAGAAGCAGAAGAGAAAAAACCTGAAAAACAGAATATAGAAGAAAAGACAGAAAATCCAAATACGGATAAACAAAAAACAGAATCCCAGGGTTCCGGGAAGCAGGATGCTAAGAAAAAGAACTCTTCAAAGAAGAAAACCTGGATCCTGGTTCTGATTATCATAGCGCTGGCGGCAGTGATTGCAGCCCTGGCGGTTTATATGCTTAAAAACAGCCAGCCCGAGCCGGGAGACTACCCGTCCGGCTATGTATCATCCTGGAGTGTAGACATTCCGGATGACATACAGGAGCAGATCAAGAGCCAGAGCCAGGAGCAGATTGTCGCCCCGGGCTTTGGGAATATGACAATGTCTGCAGGGTCTGACACGCTGAAAATCAGCATCGGCAACCCGTCCGAGAACCACTGCTATCTGAAAATTTCCGTTACGATGGAGGATGGCACGACACTGTTTGAGTCGGATCTTCTCAAGCCGGGTACCGGCTATACGGAGATTCCACTCAGCAAAAAGCTCTCAGCGGGGCAGTACAACATTATTGTTCATTATCAGGGCTACAGCATGGATGATGCGCAGAATGAATTGAACAGCATCGAATCAGCGTTTGTCCTGACAGTGGAATAGATATGCACCAGTCAGAAAAGATATATCCGGCTGGAAGTTTTTCTGAAGGACTGCATAGAAACACATCAACATAAAACAATTATGAAAAACAGGAGGAAGTAACATGAAAGCAAAATTCTTTAAAGTACTGACAGGCAGCCTGATTGCTGCTTCAATGCTCACAGCAGCCCTCCCGGCAGGCGCAGCCGTGCTGTCGGAAACTGTCCCGAGCGGGGACATGGCTGTTCAGGGTACAGTTACAGAGGAGCCGGAAACAGCCAGCTATCTTATCGCCGTACCGACCACTGTTGATTTCGGTAATCTGAGACAGCCGGCAGAAAATGTTTCATCACTGGTAAATACGAATCTGGAAGTAAAGTGCACGCAGTACAATCTGAGCAATACGAACCAGGCGGTGGCCGTTCTCGTAAAGGACAAGACCAGCACTGACCGGAATTTCTATATCACCGGTAGTGAAACGTCCAACTCAGGAAAATCACTGAAGTATTCCATTTCGCTGGATAACATCGATATTTCCACCCGCAATTTCGCTGCGGACGGAGGTGCTTTTATTTCAGACCTGAATGGTGCGAGTGGATATCTTTATTGTGCATTCCAGGGAACAGGTACCAAGAACGGAACGCTGACACTGAATCAGCAGCAGCTGTATGGACAGAATATCAAGGACTATGTTGGTATGTACAAGGGCACAGTTACATTCTCGACCACCATTGTGAATAAGTCGGATTATACATCTGTATTAAATTCCTGATAACAAATGTCTGGAAACTGCATTGTGTCTGTTAAAAGTTTTTGAATCAATAGATCAGGAGAGGAGGTAGCCCCATCGGAGACAATCAAATATTTGCAGCGAAATCTGGTGCGCGGCTGCTGGTGCGGACTTTGCTGATATTCCTGCCACTGCTTCTTCTGGTGGCGGCTGTACCGGCATCTGCCACGGAGCTGGACGATGAGAATCCCAACGGTTCCATGCAGGTTATAGCGTCCGTCGTGGCGGAGGATTCCCCCACTGTTACACCGACACCGAGCGTGACACCTTCCGTCTCCCCAACACCGACGGCACAGCCGTCAAACACACCGAATCCATCCGTGAAGCCGACATCCGGGCCGGCATCCACGACACCGGCCACGAATGCGAAAACAGGTGATTCTTCACAGGCTGGATATCTGGCAGTCATTTTTTCCGGGGCCGCAGTGCTTCTTCTGATGTTGCTTTGGATACGAAGACAGCATCGGAAGGGATTGCATCAGGAAAAGATTTCATAAAATTTTTTGTTCATGAATATGGCCGCACAGCTCTGTTTTAACTTATTTCTGAAAGAGTTGTGCGGCTTTTGAGGAGGTTTTGCTATGGTTATTTTTTCAGCGATTATTGGCGTGCTGATGATGATCGGAGGGATCTTCTGCATCTTTTCACCCATCATCACACTTTTTTCTACAGGATATTTTATTGGTATCCTTTTCTTTGTATTCGGCCTTGTAGGCATTCTCCGTGCGGTTTCAACCAGGACTGTGACGGCCCTTGGCATTATTACAGATGCGATGGCTTTCTTTGTCGGTATCTGCGCTATCGTCAGACCAGGCACGACACGTGTCATTGACAGATTCCTGATCTATCTTGTTGCTTTCTGGTTCCTCATTCAGGGTATCTGCTCTATAATTGTGGCCATTCAGAAGAAGGCAGTGGTCAAGGGCTGGTACTGGGGACTGATCGCGGGTATTCTTGGCTGTATCGTCGGATTTTTCTTCCTGCTTCATCCTGTTCTTACAGCCATTGCAACTGGTGTACTGATTGGCATTTCCTTCCTGCAGGCGGGTATACAGACATTGACCTTTGCGTTCTTCCATAAAGGTGATTCGGCAGAGTAACAGCGTTTTGATGCGCAGGCGGTTGGTTATATCTCTCGGTGATTTTGCTTTGCAACAATAGATATGCAATGAGGTATATGTAGCAATGCATATACAGCAATGCATATACAGCGATGCATAAACAACAATGCATAAGCAACAATGCATATACGCTAACATCCGGGATAAGACAAAATGGTTTACAAAAAGGAAAGAACAATATGAAAGATAAATGGAATCGAGTACTTGCCCTGGCTGCGGCTGCCGCACTTGGACTTTCCATAGCAGGCTGTGGCAGTACAGCCTCCGCTGGAAGCGGAGACAATAAGGATGCGGCAGGTGTTCTGGAGCCTTCATCGGAATCTGCGGATTCGATAGCGGATGCAGGTGTGGAGACGAACGTGCAGGCAGAGAGCGTGCACACAGATTCCACTG
>JAJGAH010000254.1 GCA_020844525.1 Eubacterium sp. | reverse complement strand
CGTATTCTCTTTTCCTTTCAAACTTTACCTCCGTTCTTCTTTTCTCACGTGCTGTTCCGGGACAGACTT
This sequence comes from Eubacterium sp., assembly GCA_020844525.1. Lineage (GTDB taxonomy): Bacteria > Bacillota > Clostridia > Lachnospirales > Lachnospiraceae > Bilifractor. The sequence continues at coordinate 4,428 of JAJGAH010000254.1, read as the reverse complement.
TCTCATAACACCTCACTTAAGTGCATTCATCTGCATACATTCTTCAATCACCGCATACATACTCCTGAAGACACTCTTTGAAGACACGGCCGGAATGAACGGTTACGCAAACGTGACATCATCCATCATCTGCGCAAAAACCCGTGCAATCGCCTCGTATTCCACATCATCCTCCACCATGACAAACCTGGCCTCTTCCTCTCCGTCCCTGGACAGATCCTTCATAATGTAGGCATTTGCCTCATCTCCATCTGAGTCTGTTACAAGAAGGTAATCTACCCCTCCTACTCTGGTTTCTTCCTCTACGAAAAACTCCTGTTTTTCTCCATCTTCCGTTTCAAATGTTATTTTTTCCATCGTGCTCCGTCCACTCCTGCGATGGCAGGAATCCTTTCCACGCCGACAGGGCTGCAGAGCAGTCTGTCAGCTTTCTTTTTCGCGATTATCCAGCCATTCCTGAAGTATAAAACCCGCTGCGATCTGATCAACCACTGCCTTGCGGTTGTGTCTGCCCTGGACCTTCATCTCATCCAGAATCTCATCTGCTGCGACAGTTGTCAATCTCTCATCCCACAAAATGACAGGGACTCCTGTCCTGCGCTGCACCATCGTACCGAAGGCTCTTGCTTTTTCCGCCCGTTCTCCCGCTGTACCATCCATATGCAGGGGAAGACCCAGAATGATCTTCTCTACCTGATATTCCCTGCAGATCTCATCTACTCTGGCCAGCGTCTGACGGAGCTTGTCCTCTCTGCTTCGCACAATCGTCTCCAAGGCCTGCGCTGTCAGACCCAGAGGATCACTGATCGCGACGCCAACGGTCTTTGCCCCATAATCGAGACCGAGCACTCTCATTTTTCAGTCTCTTTCCAGGATTCATTCCGGATATATTCTTTCAAAAGCTCCTCTACCAGCTCGTCACGCTCTACCTTCATGATCATGCTGCGCGCACCATTGTGACTGGTAATATAAGTTGGATCACCGGACATAATATAACCCACAATCTGATTAACCGGATTATATCCCTTCTCTTCCATTGCATGATACACAAGATCCAGAACCCGCTTTACAGAAACTTCATTTTCCGTATTCACTCTGAAAAACTGTGTGTTGCCCAAATCTGTCATAATTGATCACATCCTCACTAAAAAGCAACAAAACTCTATTTTTTCGTCCGAACACCCGTAATGACTTATTATATCTCAGATTTCGGATGATGGCAAGACACCCAACCGGGTAGCACTCAATTTTATCCACACGCGTTTATTGCAAAATGAATTTCCACCCGAAAGGATAATCTGGCGGCCGTCTCCGGGCTGTCTCTTCAGAAAGCTGCCAGGTAATCTCCATTCAGAAGTGAAACTGGTGTGACCACTCTGATCTGATTGGTCAGATCCCCGGTATCTGTAACCAGAATCTTCTGATATTCTCTGCCATGACCGGTCCACCAGGTTCTGCCCCCGATGACAATCTGTTCCTCAAAAAGCACCTCCACAGGTTTGCCAATATAATACTGAAGAAACTCTTTTCTTCTCTGCTGATCAAGGCTGCGAAGCTCGTCTCCCCGCTGCTTTTTGATATGCTCCGTATTCTGTCCCGGCATTGCGGCCGCTCTGGTTCCCTCTCTCCTGGAGTAGGGGAAAATATGCGTTTCAAAAAAATGCACATCAGACACAAACTGCCTTGATGCCTCAAAATCCTCCTGTGTTTCACCAGGAAACCCCGTTATGACATCTGTCGTGATCGCGGGATGCTCATAATAATGCCGCAGCAGCTGGACCACCTCCATAAACTGCTCCGGAGTATAATGACGGTTCATGGCACGCAGAGTCTTCGCGCATCCACTCTGTAAAGAAAGATGAAAATGCGGACATACTTTTGGAAGAGCATGCAGGCTTTGAATTACGTTCTCGTTCAGCGATCCCGGCTCCAGAGATCCGAGCCGGATTCTTTCAATTCCCGGAATATCATGCACTGATTCCAGCAGTGCAATCAGATCCTCTCCTTCCCCCAGATCTCTTCCGTAAGAGCAAAGATGAATACCTGTGATGACAATCTCCCGGACACCCGAGGCGGCAAGCTTTACAACCTCGTTCCGTACATCCTGTATCTTACGGCTTCTTACGCGCCCCCTCGCATAAGGAATGATACAATAGCTGCAAAACTGATTACATCCATCCTGTACCTTGATAAAGGCGCGTGTATGCTCCTCTGTGCGATCAATCTGCAGATTCTCATACAGACTGCCATCATCCCAGTCACTTCTGTCAATCTGCTTCTGACCGGTCATCCGGAATTGTTCCAGCTCCCGGACCAGATCTTCCTTCTGATTGCTTCCGATCACGAGATCAATGGCATCGTCCTTCTCCAGCTCCTCGCCCCTGACCTGGGCATAGCATCCCACTGCAACGACAATTGCTTCCGGATTCATTTTTCTTGCCTTATGCAGCATCTGACGGGACTTTCGATCTGCAATATTTGTCACGGTACAGGTGTTGATCACGTAGACATCCGCGCCCGGCTCAAAGGGCACTATTTCATATCCGGCAGCTTCAAGCATCTGCTGCATAGCCTCCAGTTCGTATGCGTTTACCTTGCAGCCCAGATTGTGAAGCGCCGCCTTTTTTCCTCTTGACACCTTGACTTTTCTCCTGATTGCCATTAAGATTATTGACGTAAATTATATCGCAGATTCTTATGTTTTCAATATAAATAAGGAGGAATCGGAATGCAGACTGTACAGATTTCATTGAATTCAATCGATAAAGTCAAGAACTTTGTAAATGCCATTTCCAAATTTGATTTTGATTTTGACCTTGTATCCGGAAGATATGTCATTGACGCAAAATCTATCATGGGAATTTTCAGCCTTGATCTTTCCAAACCGATTGACCTGAATATTCACACAGATGGTGCTGAGCTTGCCTCTGTCATGGAAGTTTTAAAACCGTATCTGGTTGAGCAGTAAACCCCTGGTGTATATATTGAAGCAAAAATCATAACTTTATCAGCACTGATCGGGAAGAGAAGATGCCGGGACGCTTTGATGGCGTATTACCCATCTTCTTTTTTGTTGCGTTTTTCTGCATCTCTCTCCCTTTACTGTTATTCCTCATCAATCACAATCGTCTCTGTCGTATCAATTGCGGTCTGCATCAGCTCATCAATAACATCGTCCAGCTTATGCTCAGAACGCTCTATCACTCTCAGAATCGGATGTGTCACCGGATGCTTTGCGACAAAAATAGTACAGCAATCCTCAAAGGGCTGAATCGATGTCTCAAAAGTTCCGATCTGCTGTGCCCTGTCTACAATTTCCTGCTTATCAAAACCAATCAGCGGACGATAAACCGGCAGACTGCAGACCGCATTGGTACACAGAAGGCTCTGGGCTGTCTGACTGGCCACCTGCCCGATGCTTTCTCCCGTAATAAGGCCCAGTGCTCCGTCCTTTTCCGCAAATTTCTCTGCAATCCGCATCATATATCTTCGCATGATGATGGTCAGTTCTTCGTGCGGACATTTTTCATAAATTGCCATCTGAATATCCGTAAAGTTTACGACATGGAGACGGATCCGGCCTGCATATTTCGAAACGATCTTCGCCAGGTCCACTACCTTCTGTTTTGCCCGCTCACTGGTATATGGCGGTGCATGGAAATATACCGCATCAATCTGCACACCGCGTTTTGCAATCATATAACCGGCAACCGGGGAATCGATGCCGCCGGAAAGCAGCAGCTCTGCGCTTCCGTTCGAGCCCACAGGCATTCCGCCGGGACCCGGTATGGTCTCCGAATAGACGTAAATGCTCTGCCGCACTTCTACTGTCAGGATAATGTCCGGATGATGCACATCGACCTTCATCCATGGGCAGGCATTCAGAACAGCCTCGCCCAGATCTGCATTGAGCTCCATGGAATCATGGGGATAGCTTTTGTTCGGTCTTCTGGCCGCAACCTTGAAGGTTCTCGGCGTTCCCTCAGGATATACCGTTCTGACAAAACCAGCTACAGCATCCTTTACATGCTCATAATCCATGTCCTCTATGATCAGAACCGGACTGATACCCGCAATGCCGAATACGGTTTTTAAAGCCTCAACGGTCTCGTCATAATCGAATCCGCCCTCTGCCCTGACATAGATTCTCCCCATTTCCTTTGTGACGGAGAAATTTCCCTCCACCTTCTTCAGCGCCCTGACAATGTGATGTACGAGCGCATCCTCAAACAGATGACGGTTTTTCCCTTTAATGCCGATCTCGGCGTATTTAATCAAAAAAGCCTGATACATAATCATTCCTTCGCGATGTGATATAGTTATTTTCTGGTGAACCTGCGCAGCTGCGGTACCACTTCATGCAGCACCCCTATGGTGTAATCGATCTCTTCTTCTGTTGTCTGCTCGGAAAAGCTGAATCGGACAGAG
>JAJGAH010000253.1 GCA_020844525.1 Eubacterium sp. | reverse complement strand
ATTCTGGATGCTTCCAATTCTCCCTGTGATTGCCACGGCGATTGTCACTCTTATGGGAAAATGCAGGAAAGGAAGCTTGAAAATTCTGACTGTTATCGGATGCGTTGCCTTATGTGCGCTGACGGGAACTTTTATATATAAAGACAGATTTGTGTTCAGACAGAATTACTATAAAATTCCAACAGCCTCGGTTGATGTCGCGAATGCACTTCTTGCACTGGACAGAGAGCCGAGAGCAGTTGTGGATCATTCTCTGTTCTGCTATATCAGACAATATTCCCCCGATATTCATCTGTTATATGGAAGAGACGCATGGGGGTTCATTGACGTTATTGGTGACAGACCGTATGGTGTCTATCAGCAGATGAAGGAGCCCCAGCCGGATCTGCATTATGTGCATGATCAAATGAAGGATTTGGGATATGAGTATCTTGTTTTGCTCCCATCACAGATTCCGCAGTACAAACCGGAGAATGCAAAGGGATATAAGGCATCCTTTTATATGGATTCGCTGAAAAAGGCTGGTTTTCAATATCTGGAAAATGTGGATGGCTATATTATCTGCCGGGCTATTTAAGTATTGCCGGAATGAGACGGACGGTGTCAGATACGGACTGTTATACTATATCTGGAAGGTGTTTCCTATTAAAAGTATCGTGAAAGCTGTGCAGATGCAGCATATAAATAGCTGAAATTGAGAGGAGAGCTATGAGCAACCGCAAGAGAGTATCGCTATATATAATGAATATTGTGGATATTATATCGCTTCTGATCGCTTTTTCGATAGCCTTTGAAATACGAAAAATTCTGCCATCACAGCCGTTTGTAACAAGGGATTTTATCTTTTATGGATATACACTCCAGAGATTTCCCTATATGCCGCTTCTGTTTGTCACGCTTATTTCGTATTTTCTGATAAATTTCCTGTTTCTGTACTCAGAAGAGTATCTCTCCAGAAACGTCTCACAGGAATTACTGGCCACTTTGAAAATGATCGTCCTGGTCGTTGTTGTGGATATTATTATTCTGTATCTTACAAAAACTGGTGAACGGTATTCCAGAATCTTTATGCTGATATTTTTTGTGACAGCCTACTTTATCTGCTTTATACTCCGGGAGGCTGTCAAGAAGTTTTACATACCCAGATACAAGAATAGTAATGCTTCTGAAAAAATGGTGGTTGTCTGCAAAAAAAATCAGGCGGAAGAGGTTCTTGTCCGGCTGAATGCGATCATTGACTGGAGATTTCATATTACAGGCTTTGTAATAACGGATGAAGACTGTAAGGGAGAATATATTCAGAACATACCTGTCATCAGTAATTTTGGGGATGCAATTGATAATATTCAAAAAGAGGAAGTGGACTCCATCTTCCTTACATCTGGAGATATTGCAAATCAGGAGGAATGGGTAAGTCATTTTCAGTCATTGGGAAAGACAGTGCATATAGATCTTCCGGAATTTTATCTGAGTGATACGAAAAGAATGCAGGATATGCTGGGTGAATGTGCCGTCGTAAGTTATCTTCCTGAAATCCCGATGCGCGGGCGAAGCAGGGTCATCAAGAGGAGCCTGGATGTAGTCCTTTCGCTCATATTGCTTCCTTTTGTGCTTCTGGTTATACTTGTCGTGTCAATATTAACAAAGCTTTTTCTGAAAGGTCCTGTGCTGGTTACCAGAGTACGGGTGGGTATGAATGGCCGCAGGTTCAATCAGTATCGGTTCCGGGTCTATCGTATGGATGCTGCGCAGAGAAAAGCAGCAGGCAAGAGTCCATATACTGCACTGGGAAGGTTCCTGAGCCTGACCCATCTCGATGGTCTTCCTCAGATTCTTAATATTCTTGTCGGAGATATGAGTTTTGTCGGCCCGAGAGCTCCATCACTTCCATATTTCATTGAAAATCCCCGGGAACTTCGCTATCTTTGCGCCAAGCCGGGTCTGACAGGGACCTGGTGTACAGACCGTCATGTCAATCGTACGGAAAAGGACCGGTATTTGAACAACTGGAGCCTTGGACTGGATGTACAGATTGTCTTTATCATGATTATACGATACATTACGTTCCGTTCTGCAAGAACCCATCAGCAGATCTGGGAAAGGGAGGAACTGGATTACATCCAGGAGTATCTGGCATTTCGGAAGCCACTGGACTATGATCGTACCGCATATGTACATCCAATGAGCGTGGGAAGATATGTCTATTATTTCTTTAAGAGGGCCTTTGACATCGTCGGTTCGCTGCTGGGAATCATTCTTCTCTCCCCGCTTCTTCTGATCCTGATGGTTGCTGTTATGGCTGATGATGGAGGAAATCCGTTCTATGGACATCATCGCATAGGTAAAAACGGGAAGAGAATCACAGTATACAAATTCCGCAGTATGCGCAGAGATGCGGGCGATCTGGAAAAAATTCTGACACCGGAACAGCTTGAACAATATCGTACAGAGTTCAAGATCGACAACGATCCCCGTATTACGAAGGTAGGAAACTTCATCCGCCGTTCCAGTCTGGATGAGCTGCCTCAGCTGTTCAACATTTTAGCAGGTGATCTCTCCATTGTTGGACCCCGCCCCATCGTGGAAAAGGAGACAAAGATTTATGGGAGAGATGTGGCCAAGCTTTTGAGCGTGAAACCGGGACTTACCGGATATTGGCAGGCATATGCCAGAAATAATGCCACCTATGAAAGTGGTGAACGCCAGAAAATGGAAATGTACTATATTGATCATCAGAGCTTATGGCTTGATATAAAAATATTGTTCCGTACGGTGAAGTCCGTTTCAAAAGAGGAGGGAGCCCAGTAATCCTTGCGGACAGGAGGTAAAAATGACAGAATTAGATGATAAGAATATCCGGTTGCTGATTGCCTGTCACAAAAAATGCGAAGTCCCGGCTGATCCGGTATATCTTCCCCTGCATGTAGGCGCTGAAGGCAAGGAACCCTTCGGATTCACCGGTGACAATTCCGGGAATAATATCAGTAAAAAAAACCCAGTCTACTGTGAGCTTACAGGTCTTTACTGGGCATGGAAAAATCTAGACTATGACTATCTCGGCCTTGTACATTATCGCAGATATTTCACTTTAAAATCAAAGAGGGAACAGAAAAAACAAGGACTTCTGCAATCTGTCCTTACCGGAGATGAGTTACGCGGACTTCTTACAAAGTACACGGTTCTGGTTCCCAAAAAGAGACATTATTATATTGAAACAGTCTACTCACATTATGCGCATACGTTTGACGGGTCTCAGCTGGACCTTGCAAGAGAGATTCTTGTGCGGATGTATCCTGATTATATATCGGAATTTGATCGTTTTATGAAACAGACAAGCGCATATATTTTTAATATGTTTGTCATGCCAAAAGATCTGGCTGATCTGTATTTTTCCTGGCTTTTCTCAATACTGTCTGAGCTTGAGAAGGTTGTGGATACAAGTGGAATGACGCCTTTTGATGCAAGGTATGCAGGACGGGTCAGTGAGAGACTTTTTAATGTCTGGCTTATGCATCAGGTAAATACGGGCAGAATTAAGAAAAGTGAGATTGGAGAGATCCCATATCTCTATCTCGGAAAGATTGACTGGAAACGGAAAATCAGCGGATTTCTTGGCGCAAAATTTCTTCACAGAAAGTATGAGAAGAGCTTTTGATGCAAACAAGTCATTTGATAGAACTTTAAAAAGAAAATACGATAACAGGAGATCTTATTTTTGAAAAAACAGGCACCAGAGGCTGGAAACGCTGTTATCACCAGCCGGATCTCAATTAAGAAAAATTTCATCATGAATGCGCTTCTGACGATGTCGCAGTTCATTTTCCCGCTGATCACCTTTCCCTATGTATCCAGGGTTTTACAGGTGGCCGGAACCGGAAAGGTGAGCTTTGCAACATCCTTTGTTTCTTACTTTTCGATGTTTGCCCAGCTGGGTATTCCGACTTATGGCATACGCGCCTGCGCCAAGGTACGTGATAACAAAGAAGAATTGACAAGAGTTACCCAGGAACTGCTGATTATCAATCTGGTCACGATGGTTTTCGCTTACATTGCTTTTTTTGGTATGCTGATTTTTGTGCCAAGACTGCAAAGCGAAAAACCACTCTACATCGTTGTCAGTGTGACCATTCTGCTGAATGCTGTCGGGATGGAGTGGCTGTATAAAGGACTTGAACAGTATTCTTATATTACCATCCGTTCGATCCTGTTCAAATTTATTGCGCTGATTCTGATGCTTCTGCTGATCCGTCAGAAAAGTGATTATGTAATATATGGTGCACTATCAGTATTTGCCTCTGCCGCGTCCAACATCTTCAATCTGTTTCATGCGCACCGTTTCATCGGAATGCGTCCGGTCGGGCACTACAACTTCAGGCGTCATATGAAGGCAATCGGTATCTTCTTTGCCATGTCCTGCGCGACTACGATTTATACACAGCTGGATACGGTCATGCTTGGCTTTATGGCCACAGATACCGATGTCGGATATTACAACGCTGCCGTTC
>JAJGAH010000252.1 GCA_020844525.1 Eubacterium sp. | reverse complement strand
ATTCTGCCACCGGCCTGTTCAAAAATTCCCGCAAGAGACACATCCGGAACATCACAGAGAATAGCACCATCCTTCTGCTCCACAGAGAACAGATATCCATCCGTTACCCGGTTAGTCCCCATGCTCACAGAAAACCCATCCGGATCATCAGCCTCTTCACCGGCGATCAATGCAAACTTTACATGATCACGGATGTTTTCATAGAAATAATCCTTCGGGCCATTGCCAAGATAGATCTGATCCAGTCTCTTCACTGCATGTATGTCATAGCTGCGAAGAAAAACAATGACATCCCGGGTATCCCGGTTAGCTTCCTTTACCTGATTCTCCGTGAAATAGAATAATGTCTCTGACAGCGGTGTTAAAATTTCCTTAAAAGAATAGTCAGACTTCTGATGGAGCTCAATGTCTGCTGCATCGTGGATGAAGTCATAACGGATCACATCCGTATCCGTAAATCTTCCCTCACCCACCTTCAGGACGGGTGCGAAGAGCCGGTAGTTCTGGTCGAGCTCTTTGATCACCTTTGCAAATCCTGCCTGATCAAGTGTGTATCCCACGTATGTACCTCCTCTGTAATACAGGACATCAACAGTTGCTCTGCACCGGAAAAAAACTGGAAAAATAAATAATAGCGCCGATGCAAAATATATAATTATTATACAACCTGTACATTCATAAGGATAGTAACGAATGTGACATTTCATGTTAAAATTTCAATAAGCACCCGGTAAAACCGCACCTTGATTTCATGGCAGATCATCTGTTTATCAGGGACCGGAAAAGTAAAAGAATAGTGCGCAAAGCCAATCCGTCTGCTATAATAAAAGTCCTGCAAACCAGTCTGTCTGCTATAATAAAAGTCCTGCAGACCAGTCTGTCTGCTATAATTAACGATAACAATAGTCCTGCAAATCAGGCCATATGATATAAAATGACCTAATAAGAAGGAATCAGCTGGTTTTCACAGATTACTCACGTTTTAAGATTATATTATGTATATTCTCCGGAGAAGCTTCATTCCGGATGAATATCAGCCGGAAGAGGTGCTTCCGGAACGACTATCCCAGAAACTTGGAGGATCATCATGGAGAAGATTAAAGTCGGTATGCTTGGTATTGGCAACATCGGGAGGGGAACCTATCAGGCTCTCTATATGAATCAGAAAAAGATTGCAGATACCACAGGCCTGGATATTGAAATCGTTAAAATTCTGAACCGCCACCCTGAAAAGGACAGGGGTATTGATATACCAAAGGAAAAATACACAAAGGATGTCGACGATATTCTGAATGACCCTGAAATCAGCATCGTCGTTGAGCTGATCGGCGGTATTGAACCGGCAACCACCTATATGGCAAGAGCATTGGAGAATGGGAAGAGTGTCGTTACGGCAAATAAAGCCGCCATTGCAGCAAATGGAAAAATGCTGGCAGAGCTTGCACAAAAGCACCACGTATTACTTCGATTCGAGGCAGCAGTTGCAGGGGGTATCCCGATCCTGACATCACTGACGACAGCGCTTCTGTCCAATGAATTCAGTTCTGTCCACGGTATTCTGAATGGAACAACCAACTATATCCTTACCCAGATGGAGGAAAACGGGAAGAATTATGCTGATGTTCTGCGGGAGGCACAGGCAAAGGGATTTGCAGAGGCAGACCCAACGGCTGATGTTGAGGGAATAGATGCCGCGAATAAGCTGTCGATTCTGATCTCCCTGATATTCGGCCTTGGTGTCGGACCTAAACAGATTCCGACGCAGGGCATCACACAGATAGGATCTGAGGATATCGCCTTTGCCAGAGACTTCGGTTACCGGATCAAGCTTCTCGCCAGTGCGAGAGAGGAGAATGGGGAAGTTGCCGCAAGCGTGGAACCCTCTCTGATACCTGAGAGCCATCCTCTGGCAAATGTCCGCAATGAATTCAATGCCGTATTTATCACTGGAAATGCCGTAGATAACCTGATGTTCTACGGAAGAGGTGCCGGTCCGCTTCCAACGGGAAGCGCCGTAATGGGTGATGTCATCGGCGTAGCCAGAAAATGGGAAAAGGATTCTGCCTACGACATTGTTCCGCAGCTCCGCTACGATGCAGACCTTCGTTTCATAGGAGAGGGCAGCAACAAGTATTACGTCCGAATGACAGCCGAGGATATTCCCGGTGTCATGGGAAAGATCACAACGATACTCGGTGCCCACGGCATCAGCATCGAAACGGCTATCCAGCGTCCCGCAAAAAATTCCGGATCAGAGGATGGAGTCTCCCGCGCTCCACTAGTACCACTGATCTTCATTTTTGCAAATGTGGACAAGACAATCGTCAGTGACGCCCTGGATGATCTGGTTGAAAACAAATGCGTACGGTCCGTAGAAACGGTAATGCGGGTTGCTGACTGAAAAATATAACTGCCTGCTTCAAAATAGAAGTCACAGACTTTTACCGATGTTGACCGGATTTTGGAAAAACAATGAGGGAGAATAATCAAGATTATGGCATCTATTATACAGATCGTTTCATTGGTGGCCTATTGTATTCTGAGTATTCTGGATCTGCGGTTCCGTTACACGGTCAGAGAGCGTTATGTAAAGCCGCTGCTCATGCCGGTTTTGATTGTGTTTTACCTTTCCTCGGCAGTGGCACTGGGTCTTGAAATCCGATATCTGCTGGTACCCGCCCTGTTCTGTGGATTTCTGGGAGATACTTTCCTGCTTGATGACAAATATTTCATCCCGGGGCTTGCCTCCTTCCTGGCGGGTCATGTCTTTTACATATTGGAATACCTGAGAAACACAAAGTTCTCATGGCTGCGTCCAATCCCGGTCATTGTGGTCCTGATGGGGTATATCCTGTATCTGATCATCGTTGTGCAGAATCTGATGCCTTCTGTTGACAGGCAGATGCGCTTACCTGTCGGTCTGTATATGGCAGTCATTCTTGCAATGAGCTTCAGCTCCTATCTAATGTACATGACAGGGAAAACCGCCGGAAGAATCGTCACCTGGGTGGGAACCATTCTGTTTATTGTTTCCGATACCATCCTGGCGTTTAACGTTTTCAGGAAAAAAAGTGGTGCCGGTATCATGCCGACCTATATCGCAGCCCAGTTTCTGATTGTGCTCGGCATGCTGATCTGAATAGCACGCAGAGATTGTAAATCTTATGGATCTTATGGACCTTCTGCCTTATGGATCAGTGCACCCCATTCATTCAGGATGCAGGTGTTATTATGCAAATTTTGACAGGTAAATCTTGTAGTATGTAATACTTTTTTTACCATATATGGTTATAATTATATTTTACACAATGTAAATCAATCCATGCCAACTTAAGGTGTGGATTTCAGTTATACGAAACAGGAGAGTGAATCATATTGAGCAATACAACATCTGTAACAAACAGACGAAAAAAGAAACCCGGTACAGGAACGATCATCCTGCTTGTCATGCTTGCTGTTGTCATTCTGGGTATTATTCTGATATTTGGCATGTATCTACATGCTAAAAATTCAGATGGATTTATCCGGAATACCACCCTCAATGGAAAAGATATTTCCGGTATGACACCATCCGAGCTGAGTGCACAGATTATAAACAATACTCAGCCGGTAACTGTCGATATCACAGAGAATGGTCAGACGGTGCTCAGCGGAGACTTATCAGATTATGGGTACACACTGGATCAGACTACACTTACAGAAGACCTTGAAAAAGCAAAAAAGGCGCAGACAGAAAGCCTGGTTTCCTATATCCGTAATGTCACAAGTGGAAGTGTACTTTCAGCCGATACCATCTATTCTTTTGATGAATCGACGTTTGACTCATTTGTAAGCAGCTCGAATTTCAGCGTGCCGAGAGTTGAGTCTGTAGAAGGCGCCGTTACACTGGACCAGTCCTCCAATACTTATGTTGTCACCCAGCCGGTACAGGGCAATGAGGTGGACGATACAAAGCTTCAGGCTGCGGTGAAAGAGGCAATCGAAAACGCTTCATCAGAGGGAACTCTTTCCGGAACACTTGATATTTCCATTCCGGACAGCTGCTATACCTCCAAAACCGTGGATACAGATACAACAGCACTTCAGCAGGAGGCAGATGAAAAGAACAAGGAACTGAAGCTGCAGGCTTACAAGGACATGGTTATCACGTATCAGTTTGGCGAGCAGACGGAGGAGCTGAAATACGACACCTTCAAGGACTGGCTTACCATTAAGGATGATGGAAGCTGTACGGTTGACCAGGATAAGGCAGCTGCGTATGTAAGCGATCTGGCTAATAAATACAATACCCGCCATATTGAAAAGCAATTCAAGACAACCACCGGTCTGACGATTGATTTTCCGCTCGGCAAGGTGGAATACGGCTATACCATCGATGAGGATTCTGAGACTGCTGAGCTGATCAAGGATCTGGAGGCCGGACAGTCCGTCAGCAGAGAACCCATCTATTATCAGACCAATGATTACGGAAACCCGTATTACTATAAGAGAAACGGAACGGATGATCTG
>JAJGAH010000251.1 GCA_020844525.1 Eubacterium sp. | reverse complement strand
AGGAATTCAATTTTGCCTATAAATCAGTAGAATTTTCTGGTGATGAAATCAGTCTGTATAATGGGGCGAATTTCTGTGTCTACAATCTGTACGGCGTCGAGAAATTTAACGGAAGCTATAGTGAAACGCCCCAGAGCATCTTTGCCACCGGGAGAAACAGATATGTGGTTGTCAAGGAGAATTCGCTGGATATGATCCGCCTGAAATAAGCCTGTTGTGTTTGCAGGACGTTTTGCAGGCCTGCGGAGATCTGTTCTTGCGTTTTAAAAATGATTATGCTATACTCACTAAATGGCTGCGTATCAATCGGAATATGTCGCTTTTTATTCCGAATATTATAGATTATGCGCATGGTGCCCGAATCATTATCAGCGATCCATGATAAGCGATAAGCAATCAATGCCAGAATTATTTTTTTTGTATTTAAGGAGGATTTGACAAGAATGAGCGTCAAAGTAGAAAACCTGGAAAAGAGCATGGCAAAGCTCACCATCGAAGTATCCGCAGATGAATTCGAGAAGGCCATGCAGAGCGCATACCAGAAGCAGAAGAAGAATATCAGCATTCCCGGATTCCGCAAGGGAAAGGTTCCGAGACAGATGATAGAGAAGATGTATGGGCCTGGAATTTTCTATGAAGATGCCGCAAATGCAATCCTTCCCACTGCCTATGCAGATGCAGCGAAGGAGAGCGGACTGGATATTGTGTCCCAGCCCAAGATCGATGTAACTCAGATTGAGAAGGGCAAGGATTTTATCTTTACAGCAGAAGTGGCTGTCAAGCCGGATGTTGTGCTTGGCGAGTATAAGGGTGTTGAGGTGCCGAAGACCGATACAACCGTAACTGACGAAGAGGTAGAGAAGGAGCTGGAGGCTGACCAGAGAAAGAATGCGCGTGAGGTTACCCTCGAGGGAGACCAGGAGGCGCAGAAGGACGATGTTCTGACTCTTGACTATGCAGGCACTGTTGACGGCGTGGCATTTGACGGCGGCACCGCAAAGGACCAGACTCTGAAGCTGGGGTCCAATTCCTTTATTCCGGGCTTTGAGGACCAGCTGATCGGTGTGAAGACCGGCGAGACAAAAGTTGTCAACGTTAAATTCCCGGAGGATTATCATGCAAAGGAACTGCAGGGCAAGGATGCCGCATTCACCTGCACGGTAAAGAAGATTGTGCACACAGAGCTTGATGAGCTCAACGATGAGTATGCACAGGACCACTCCGAGTTTGATACACTGGATGCTTATAAAGAGGACCTCAGAAAGCAGATCACAGAGCGCAAGGAGAAAGAGGCAAGACAGGCAAAGAAGGACAATGGTGTATCCAAGGCGGCTTCCAATGCTGCGATTGAGATTCCGCAGGCTATGCTTGATACCCGTGCAGACGAAATGGTTCAGAATTTTGCCAGAAGACTGCAGGCGCAGGGCATGTCTCTTGACCAGTACATGAAGTATACTGGTTCCAATGTTGAGCAGATGCGCGCGCAGGTAAAGCCGCAGGCTGAGATCCAGATCAGAAATGAGCTTGTACTGGAGAAGATTGCGGAGACCGAGAATATTGAGGTCACCGATGAGGATGTCAATAAAGAGATCGAGGATATGGCAAAGGCATACAACATGAAGGTTGAAGATATGTCCAAGCTGATCAACGATGAGCAGAAGGAAAGTATCCGTAAGGAGCTGGCTGTTCAGAAGGCTGCAGACCTTGTGGCAGATAATGCCGTTGAGGTAGAGAAGCAGGAGGAGAAAGCAGCACAGTCCGAGGATAAGAAAGAAGAGGAGTAATACATGCCATTGGTTCCATATGTGATTGAGCAGACGGGAAGAGGAGAGAGAAGCTACGACATCTATTCCAGGCTGCTTAAGGACAGAATTATTTTTCTGGGTGAAGAGGTGTCCGATGTATCCGCAAATCTCATCGTGGCACAGATGCTTTTTCTGGAATCCGAGGATCCGGGAAAGGATATTCACCTGTATATAAACAGCCCTGGTGGCTCTGTCACTGCCGGAATGGCAATTTATGATACCATGCAGTATATCAAATGCGATGTCTCGACGATCTGTCTGGGTATGGCTGCAAGTATGGGTGCATTCCTGCTTGCAGGCGGCGCCAAGGGTAAGAGACTGGCTCTGCCGAATGCAGAGATTATGATTCATCAGCCGTCTGGCGGTGCGCAGGGAAAGGCAACTGACATTGAGATCGTTGCTGAACAGATCCTGAAGATCAAGAAACGCATGAATCAGATTCTTGCGCAGAATACAGGGCAGCCGCTGGAGAAGGTGCAGCATGATACAGAGCTGGATAATTATATGACGGCGGAAGAGGCAAAGGCATACGGCCTGATTGATAATGTAATTACAAATCGCTGATTGTTTTAGAGGGTGTTCAGAAATGGGTTGCTTTTGATCCGATTTCGGGATGCCCTTCATGTGTCTAAGGGGAAGACATACAGGAATATAT
This sequence comes from Eubacterium sp., assembly GCA_020844525.1. Taxonomy (GTDB): domain Bacteria; phylum Bacillota; class Clostridia; order Lachnospirales; family Lachnospiraceae; genus Bilifractor. The sequence goes on along the minus strand of JAJGAH010000251.1, from coordinate 2,071 downwards.
AGAAAGAGGTATGAATTTGGCAAATAAAGGAAATGAACCAAAGATCAGATGCTCCTTTTGCGGAAAAACAGAGGACCAGGTCCGGAAACTGATTGCCGGTCCGGGCGGTGCATACATCTGTGATGAGTGCATAGGGATCTGTTCCGAAATCATCGATGAGGAATTTCATGAGAGCACACCGGTCAGTGATGAAATCAATCTGATGAAGCCGGTGGAAATCAAGGCATTTCTGGATGATTACGTAATCGGACAGGATGAGGCAAAGAAGGTCCTCTCGGTTGCGGTGTATAATCATTATAAGAGGATTTTGTCCCAGAAGGAATCCGATGTGGAGCTCCAGAAGAGCAATATTCTGATGCTGGGGCCAACCGGCTCCGGCAAAACCCTTCTCGCCCAGACTCTTGCGAGAATGCTGAATGTTCCGTTTGCGATCGCGGATGCAACCACACTTACAGAGGCAGGCTATGTAGGCGAGGATGTCGAGAATATACTTTTAAAGCTGATCCAGGCTGCCGACTATGACATTGAACGCGCAGAGCACGGCATTATCTACATCGATGAAATTGATAAGATCACACGTAAATATGAAAATCCATCGATCACCAGAGATGTATCGGGTGAGGGAGTTCAGCAGGCACTGCTGAAAATTGTTGAGGGTACGGTCGCAAATGTTCCGCCTCAGGGAGGCAGAAAGCATCCGCATCAGGAGTTCATCCAGGTGGATACGACCAATATTCTCTTTATCTGTGGCGGTGCTTTCGAGGGCCTGGAGAAGATCATTGAAGCGCGCAAGGACACAAAGAGTCTCGGATTCGGGGCTGATCTTGGAATACGCCAGAAGGAAGAGGCAGGCGCCATCCTGCGGGAGGTCATGCCGGAGGACCTGGTGAAGTTCGGCCTGATTCCGGAACTGGTAGGACGTGTGCCGGTCGTAGTAACACTTGACGGCCTGGACGAAAATGCGCTGATACATATTCTGAAGGATCCGAAGAATTCACTTGTCAAGCAGTATACAAAGCTGCTTGAACTGGATGGTGTAACACTCACCTTTGATGACGATGCACTTACCGCGATGGCGGAAGAAGCTATGCGCCGCCGGACAGGCGCGCGAGGCCTTCGTGCCATTATGGAAAAGACAATGATGGATGTCATGTATGAGACACCATCCGACAATACAATACATTCCTGTGAGATTACGAGAGATGCAGTGGAGGGGAAGGCCAAGCCGATCCTTGTACACGGAGATCCGAAGCCGGTTCTGCGCAGGCAGATGAAGGCACAGAAGAGCCGTGCTCCAAAGCGGACAAGACCTGCCTGAATATGGCCGTGTATACATCAGAATTATAACCAGTCGGAAAGGAATGATACGCGTAAATGAGCGACACAGTATTGGTACTCCCGACCGTTGCGCTCCGTGGTGTGACGATTCTCCCGGGAATGGTTATACATTTTGAGGTGAGCCGGGAGAAAAGCATCCGCGCGATTGAACAGGCAATGGTAAAGGATGACAGGGTTTTTCTCGTGACACAGAGAGAAATTTCTGTGATGGAGCCGACGCTTGACGATCTCTATACTATCGGAACAATTTCAGTGATCAAACAGGTTGTCAGACTTCCAAAAGGATCACTGCGGATTCTTGCGGAGGGACAGGAACGGGCAGAACTCCTTGATTTTGAAGAGGCTGAAGAGATGCTTCAATCCAAGATAGAGGTTCTGGATACCGGGGAGCTGCAGCCGATCGATGATGTGAGGTCTGAAGCAATGCTCCGCAATCTGAAGGGGCTTTTCAGCGCTTATGCGGGAAATGGGCAGAACATTACCCGCGACCTGTTTTTGGAGATTCTGGACATAGACAGTCTGGACAAGCTTGTGGATCAGATCTGCATTAATATCCCGGTTCCATGGGAGAAGCAGCAGAGGCTGCTGGGCGCGGCTGATCTGCAGGACAGGTATGAGATACTCTGTGATCTTCTTGCAAATGAGGCGGAAATCGAAAGAATCCGCGCAGAGCTGAAGGCCAGGGTAAAGGCACGCATAGACAAGAACCAGAAGGAGTATATTCTCCGTGAAC
>JAJGAH010000250.1 GCA_020844525.1 Eubacterium sp. | reverse complement strand
TAAAGCTGGAGGGAAACTGAACAGCAGCAAGAAGGGCCTGGGTGGTCTTCTTGGCGCAATTGGAAGAAGTCTTGTCAGCAATGAGAGCATGTTTATTACACAGGTTGTTGGTACAGCTCCGGAAGGTGTTGTAGCGATTGCTCCTTCCGTACCCGGAAAAATTGCAAAGCTTGAGGTTGGTGCAAGACAGTATCGTCTGAATGATGGTGCATTCTTTGCCTGCGATGATTCTGTCAATTACAAAATGCAGAAGCAGAATATCAGCCAGGCTGTATTCGGAGGATCCGGCGGACTTTTCGTTATGGAGACAGAAGGACAGGGAGATCTGCTGATCAGTGCCTTTGGTGATCTGGTTGAGCTGGAGTGCACCCCTGCAAAGCCGATTACTATTGACAATGAGCATGTTGTAGCATGGGATGCAAGCCTGAACTACAGCATCGAGGTTGCTTCCGGCACATTCGGTTTCACAACAGGTGAGGGTCTTGTCAATAAGTTCACTGGAAGCGGAAAGATTCTGATTCAGACCAGAAATATTCACTCTCTTGCAGATGCTGTGAAACCTTTCCTGCCGGATAAGTCTGATGGAGATTGATCTTATCTGATTTCATAAAGAGATTTTTTATTATGAAATTGTCTTGAAATTCTCACGGTTTCGACAAGCAAGAAGTACTAAGGTACACCAGGCACTTCTTGCTTGTCTGCAAATGTTCGAATTTCAAGACAATTTTTTTAAATTATTATGTTTTTATATTTTATTTATATGATTAATGCTTACAGGTTTCATTTAGAAATCGGTTTATCGAGCCCCTCTTTGGCATGCTGCTTCGGAGGGGCTTTCTATATACATTGACAAGCCATATGTCAAACTCTTATAATTGTGAGAACTGGTTGTTCAGGTAGTGTACGGGTGTTTTTCCCGCAACAGGATAAGTATTTCCAGGGGTAATTTCAGGAGAAAGAAGTATATCTATGAATTTTCTGCGCAAATTGGAACAAAAGATCGGAAAATATGCAATCCATCATCTGACAGTCTACATTATTATGACGTACGTCGCGGGATATATCCTGTATTTTATGGCGTCGATGAATCCGGAATATCAGAGCGTCTTTTATTATCTGACACTGTCTCCTTCCCTGATTCTGAAGGGACAGGTGTGGAGACTTGTTTCATGGTGGCTGATTCCGCCGTCATCCCTGAATATCTGGACGATTGTAATGCTGATCTGCTATTTTCAGCTGGGCACTCTTCTGGAACGCACATGGGGCGACTTTTTATATAATGTATATATCTTTTTCGGACTGATTATGACGGTTGCCGGTGCTTTTCTGCTGTATGCCTTTACCGGTGTGGATTATGGACAGCTGTTTTCAACCTATTATGTCAGCCTTTCTATTTTCCTTGGTTTTGCCATGACCTTCCCGGACCAGCAGATGCTTTTTATGTTCGTAATACCGATCCGCATCAAGTATCTGGCCATTTTGGACATTGTTTACCTGGTCTATGATGTGGTCAGTGCTTCAGCCGTTATGCGGATTCCGAGAATCATCATGATTGTCTGCTCGCTGGCAGGCACTATCATTTTCTTTTTCCTCACAAGAGGAATGCGCGGTATGCATGGTATGAGCAGAAGTCAGAGACAGACCAGAAAGAATTTCCGCCGTTATATGAATGGCTATAACAGTGGACAGCAGCAATCCTCCAATCCTTACAGCGGTCAGAGAGGTCAGAAGATCGACCGCACGACCTTTGGTGCCGGTGGAACGACGGATGGCAAACGAAGACCCATTCACCGCTGTGCCGTATGCGGACGAACCGAGCTTGATGATCCAAATCTGGAATTCCGTTTCTGCTCAAAATGCAATGGAAATTATGAATATTGTCAGGACCATCTGTACAATCATAAGCATGTACAGTGACATGTGTGATCATGATTCTGTATTGATTTAGCATGGTAAATCCACAAAGTGTTTTACTTTTTGAAAATTGTATGTTTTAATGGAACACGGAAGTTTATTGCATATTCAACGTCCGGCGCTGGATCTGCCTGTTTTCAGAAGGGAGATCAATCACTGAACCTGCATTTTCTGGTCCATCAAGCTATGTGAGCAATGCATAGCGGAAGATAAAGCCGGAATCATGATAAGGAGACAACCCATGGAGAAAAAGCCTTTTGTAACAAAAGAAAAACTGGAAGAGATTATCCGTGATGTACCGACCCCTTTCCATATTTATGATGAAAAGGGAATCCGCGAGAATGTACAGGCGGTAAAAGAAGCCTTCGCCTGGAATCCTGGTTTTCGGGAATATTTTGCGGTAAAGGCCACACCTACACCTGCATTGATCAAGATCCTTCAGGAATATGACTGCGGATGTGACTGCTCTTCCATGACGGAACTGATGCTTTCAGAGGCTATGGGATTCGATGGCGACCATATCATGTTTTCCTCCAATGACACACCGCTGTCAGAGTACAAGAAGGCTAATGATATCAATGCCATCATAAATCTGGATGATTTTACAAGTATCGATGATGTAGAGGAAGCCCTCGGGTATATTCCGAAGAGAATCTGCTGTCGTTACAATCCGGGTGGTCTTTTCGAGCTTTCGAACGGAATCATGGACAATCCGGGAGATTCAAAATACGGAATGACCACCGATCAGCTTTTCCAGGCTTTCCGGATACTGAAGGAAAAGGGTGTGGAAGAGTTTGGCCTTCATGCTTTTCTCGCAAGCAATACGGTGACCAATGAGTATTATCCGAAGCTTTCCGAGGTCCTGTTCAAGCTTGCGGTCAAGCTGCAGAATGTGACCGGAGCAAAGATCGGATTCATCAATCTTTCCGGCGGTGTGGGAATTCCATACAAGCCGTGGGAGCAGCCAAATGATATCCGTGTGATTGGTGAGGGCGTACACAAGGTCTATGATAAAATCCTGGTTCCAGCAGGTATGGGCAATGTAAAGATCTTTACAGAGATGGGACGCTTCATGATGGGGCCTTACGGCGCCCTTGTCACAAAGGCTATTCACGAAAAGCACATTTACAAGGAATATATCGGCGTAGATGCCTGTGCGGTCAACCTGATGCGTCCGGCTATGTATGGTGCATATCATCACATTACCGTGATGGGCAAGGAAAACGCAGAGTGCGACCACAAATATGACATTGTCGGATCTCTTTGCGAGAATAATGACAAGTTTGCCATTGATCGTATGCTTCCGGAAATCAACAAAGGAGATATCCTTTATATTCACGATACAGGTGCACATGGTTTTTCCATGGGATACAACTACAATGGCAAGCTCTGGTCCGCTGAAATTCTTCTGAAGACTGATGGAAGCTATGAGGTGATCCGTCGTCCGGAAACTCCGAAGGATTATTTTGCCACTCTTGATTTCACACCGGAATATAAGAAAATGTTCGGCAACAGCTGATTTACATTGATTTTGAAAATGTTATATGCTAAGATAACAGGGTGTTTTCAGACACTCTGTTATCTTTGACACAGATATTCGCCGGTGTGTCGGAATTGGCAGACGAGACAGACTCAAAATCTGTTGTCAGCAATGGCGTGTGGGTCCGAGTCCCACCACCGGCAGTGCATAATCCTCAGTAATCCTTTAAAATCAAGGGTTCTGAGGATTTGTTTTTATCCCGGTAGCATTTTCGGTAGCATTTATTCAGCATTTCGCAGGCTTCTGATATGTAAATATGTCGGAACAGACGTGCGCAATTCGTGGGCACGTGTTATATTATTCACATGAGTTTATAAGAGTCATAAACTTCTTTGAAAAAGGAAAAATTTGCTGGTGACGGATGGAAAAAGATCTTGAATCAATGGAAAATTATATACTGACACATTTTCAGGAGGCTCTTGACAAGGGCTGGATCTGTGCATTTTATCAGCCGATCATTCGTACGATCACCGGCTGCTTTGCCGGGGTGGAGGCACTTGCGCGCTGGATTGATCCTGTCTATGGCTGCATCATGCCTTCTGTGTTCGTTCCGGTTCTGGAAAAAAGTGGAAAGATCTGGCAGTTGGACTGTCATATACTGCAGGAGGTTTTAAAGCTGCAGCGTTCACGGATGGATGCAGGTCTTCAGGTAGGACAGATATCGGTAAATCTGTCCCGCATGGATTTTGATCATGTTGACATGCTTGACTTTATCAGGGAGCAGGTCCGCCGTTTCAGGATAAGCAAGGACCTGGTCTGTCTCGAGATCACAGAAAATGTGCTTGTACAGGACAAGGACAGGATGATTGAGGTTGTCAGACAGCTCCGGGCCAGTGGGTTTCAGATCTGGATGGATGACTTTGGCAGCGGGTATTCATCACTTACCTTTCTAAACGATTATCGCCTTGATGTGATTAAGCTGGACATGGAATTCCTCAGGTCCTTCAACAGGACTTCAAGGGAAATCATCCGAAGCACCATACACATGGCAAAGAACCTTGGTATCCGGACGATAGCAGAAGGAGTGGAACGGAAGGATCAGGTCGACTTTCTGAAGAGCATAGGGTGCGATATGATGCAGGGCTGGTATTTCGGAAAACCCTGTTCA
>JAJGAH010000249.1 GCA_020844525.1 Eubacterium sp. | reverse complement strand
TCCCTCCATAACAGAGCCGTCCATGAACGCGCCAGGGTCTCCCTCATCACCGTTGCAGACGACATAGCGTTCCTTCTCCTTCTGGTGCGCCACCTGCTTCCATTTTCTTCCGGTGGGGAATCCACCGCCGCCCCTGCCTCGAAGCCCCGAGCGGTCAATCTCATCTACAATCTCCTCCGGCTTCATCTCAAAAAGTGCCTTCTGGAACGCCCGGAATCCTCCGGAAGCAAGATACTCATCCAGAGACTCCGAATCATACTTTCCGCAGTTTTCAAGCACGATCCGGGTCTGCTTTGCAATGAACGGAATCTCATCCGGGGATGTATAGGTCACACCCTTCTGCTTGTACAGCAGGCTCTCAATGACATCATCGCCCAGAACTGTGCGGTTGAAAATCTCCTGACAGTCGGAAGGGTGCACCTTCGTATACTGAACAACCTTATCACCCTTCTGTATTCTGACCAGCGGCCCGAGCTCACAGACGCCCTGACATCCTGTCTTCTTGACCCCGAGATGCGCTTCCGGCCCATGAGAGCCAAACTCAAGAGTAACGCCAGGCGTATCCCCGACGATACGCATGAATTCCTCAAAAACCTTCTCAGAACCGGAAGCGATACAGCCGGTACCGGAACAGACGAGTATTCGGCAGGCATAGGAGGCCATTTCTTCGTTGGCAAGCTCTGTTCTCTTCTTCAGATCTTCTCTCGTTCTAATCATGCCGATCACCTCTCAGTTCATGAATCAGCTCTAACGCCGATTCCGGTGTCATCTTCGGATGGACCTCCTCGTTTACCATAACCGTCGGAGCAAGTCCGCATGCTCCGAGGCAGGAAACCGTTTCAACCGTAAAGAGCATGTCATCCGTCGTGTGTTTCTTTGCGCTCAGCCCGAGCTCCTTCTGGAACGCCTCCAGAATTGGTGCGGATTTTCTAACATGGCAGGCCGTGCCGTCACAGACCTTTATCACGTACTTCCCCTTCTCCTCGAATGAGAAGTTCTCATAGAATGTCGCCACGCTGTAAGCCTTGGATTCACTGATGCCGATCTGCTTTGCCACATAAGTGAGCAGTTCTCCAGGCAGGTATCGATATTCCGCCTGAATATCCTGCATGATCGGAATCAGCGACGATGGCTTTTTCCCGTATCTGGCGATGATCTCATCCGCCTTTTTGTAGTAACCTTCGTCTAGCATACCATCCCTCCTTATCCATGCGGTTCCTAAGGGTCATCATTTTCCGCGTTGCTTTCATTATAAGGCGATACTTGTATAAATAAAACAATTTTTATGTTAAATATGCGATTATTTTGTGATTTTTGACGGTTTTAAACAATGTTCGCTTATTTTTATGTTGTGTTTTTGTTCAAATACTTCCTATAGAACACGCACAAAATCATCCAAATAAAACATGCGCGAAAGGCCGGGTGAAAAGTCATATATATACAAAAACCGTTATCACAGTTCTGTAAAGCCCTCAATGACTGCGATAACGGTTTTCCTGTTAACAATATTAACTTTGTACCACTGTGTGACCAGGATTAGCGGAAGCTCTTCACCCAGTTAACCAGCGAATCATGCCAGATATTTTCCCTCACATCTCTTCGCATCTGATCGGTAACCGGACCATTTGCGGCAAGCTTTGCGAGTATTGCCGCCTGCAGTTCTGCAACACTCATCTCTTCATAGGGTTTGTCCCATGGTACGTCTGTTTCCGGACTACCCGAAGCTGCCTCTGCATCTGAAATATTTGCAGCATCTGAAGCGCCGGAAACTTTATCTTCACCTTCTCCATCTGCAGGGCTGGAAGCTGTACCTTCAGCTTCTCCAGCTGCGGGTTCGGAGGCTGTGCCTTCAGCTTCTCCAGTTGCGGGTTCGGAGGCTGTACCTTCAGCTTCTCCAGTTGCGGAGCCGGTAGCTGCCTCTGCAGCGCCTGCAGGACCTGATTCTGCTGCCTCTGAGGATTGATCTGCCACGGGGATCTCTGCGTCCCCTCTTCCATCAGAAACCCAGATTTCTCCAGAATTCGCCCGGACGGTAACCGTGATCTGACCGTTTTGTGCCCGCACGGTTCCGCCCTGCAATGCACCGGTGAAGCGATCCACACCCTCTGCGGAAATCGTCATGGTGTAATCGTTGTCATCATTGTTGACCGTCACAAGCACAATTTCACCCTTCCACTCCCGTGCAAAGGCATACTGCCGGTTTGTGAGCAGCAGTTCCCTATAAATACCGTAGGACAGAGCCTTTTCTGACTGGCGGATTTTTCCGAGTGCCGCAATTTCTCTCGTGATGGGATTTGTCCTCACCGCATCCCTGTAATCCTCCAGGTGAAGCTCCGGACGCAGTGAGGCATCGCTGCCCCATTCCTTTTTTCCCTCAATCCCGAATTCGGATCCGTAGTAGATGGATGGAATACCGGGAAGCGTGTAAAGCAGGATATGCACCGGATACATGTGTGCCTTATTCTGCAGCTTTGTATAAATCCGTTCCACATCGTGATTGTCCACGAAATTATACAGCCGCAGCCCTTCCGGACGGTTTCCGCCCATCTCATAGAGACGGCGGACCGTATGGGCAATTTCAAAATAATTGTGCTCATTGTGTCCGGAATACAGCGCTTTATGGAGGCTGTAGTTGGTAACTGCATGAAGCATCTCCGGGTTGACCCACCTTGTATAGTCACCGTGGATCACCTCTCCCATGAGCCAGAAATCCGGCTTGACCTCATTGGCTGTTCTGCGCAGACATTTCATGAAATCAAAATCCAGCACATCCGCCGCATCCAGACGGATTCCGTCTACGTCAAACTCCTTTACCCAGAAGCGGATCGTATCACAGATGTAGTTCTGCACCTCGGGATTCCTCTGATTGAGCTTCACAAGCAGATTGTATCCACCCCAGTTATCATAGGAAAAACCGTCATTGTATTCGTTATTCCCGCCAAAGTTCACATTGCAGTACCAGCCGGTATAGGGAGAATGCTCACGGTTTTTCTGAATGTCCCTGAAAGCAAAGAAGTCTCTCCCCGTGTGATTGAAAACTCCGTCAAAGATCACATGGATGCCCGCCTTGTGACATCTTGCAACAAAATCCTTAAGGTCCTCATTATCACCCAGTCTGCCATCCAGCCTGCGATAATCGGTGGTGTCATATCCATGGCTTGCGGACTCAAACAACGGTCCGATATACAGAGCGTTGCATCCTATCTCTTTCATATGGTCAATCCATGGGATCAGTTTCTTCAAACGGTGCACGGGCTCACCGTAGTCATTCTGCTTCGGCGCGCCGGTAAGTCCCAAAGGATAAATATGGTAAAAAACAGCTTCATCGTACCATGCCATGCTTCTTTCCTCTTTTCCTGTACATTTTCCTGATCTGGCATCAGGCATATCTATTTCTGTTTACCGTGCTCAACAGATTATGAATTTTCATCTGCACGAGAACAGAAATAAATATCCGGATTGATATGAAAAATACCAAGAGTCATTATAACAGATTCCACCAGTACCGTGTGATTTCATTCCTCATCCTGCTGGACAAATGCAATCTTCATCGTTCCGCTTTTCATATCATGGTACAGTCTGCAGCCTCTGCCGCATACATCGTAAATCCCGAGAGTTGACCCTGACATCATATATATTGTAGCAAGCTGCTATAGCGTCACCCACGATAAAATTCCAAAAAACTCAGTATTTGTAAAGGTATCAATATTGACGCAGCAGACTCTTTAATCTTGCTTTTTCACGCTCCGGATGCAGATACCATTCTGTTGACCAGATCCGGATATACTTCCATCCCATCCGTTCCATTACCTCCTGACGAATACGATCCCTGTCACGGGTTGATCGAATACGATGATAGTATTCTCCGTCAAACTCAATACAGCAGAAACAGCTGCTTTCACCAGGCTTCCGAATCGCCAGATCTGTTTTTACCTCTGAGTAACCATAATTGTGAAAAACTTCAAAGCCACAGTCCATCAGAAACTGTGCTGCTTCCTCCTCCATATTCTGCGGTGCCTGCGACTCGTATGCAACCGGCCTGTCACGATTCAATACAGCGATTCCTTTCTCCGCATACTCCAGAAAATGTTGAAGAAGTTTCACTCCCTCTGCTGTTTTCTGCGTTACATGTATATCTGAACTACAGATTGAAGCAACTACATACAGATTATATTTTGCTCTTGTCACAGCAACATTCAGCCGTCGCTCACCATGTGCTTCGCTTAAAAGTCCAAATGAAGAGGTTCTTTGTCCGGAAACCGACCTGCCATAGGTGATGCTCATAAGAATGGTATCTCTTTCATCTCCCTGAACTGATTCAATATTCTTTACAAAAAAGGGCTCTACACGATTACCGACAAGCAGCTTCCCCAGCTCCGGTTCAGACTTTACCCGCTCTTTCAGCCGCAATCGGATCAAATTTTCCTGTTCTGTAGTAAAACATACTACACCAAGACTTCGACCAGGATGCTCCCGAATCTGTTCCTCCGTCAATCGCACAATCGCATCCGCTTCGTCCTCGTTGATCCTTCGTCGGGGATCGTATACTCCTTTTACATTCTGATAATGAATTCCCTCCAG
>JAJGAH010000248.1 GCA_020844525.1 Eubacterium sp. | reverse complement strand
GATCTTTACCTTTTCGGCAGGCTCAATCTTACTTTTTCTGGACATAGAAATACCCCCAAGTAGGTTTTATATTTCAATGTCCTACTTGGGGGTAGCATATCACAGTACGGAGGAGATGTGGTGTTTTTTATATTCGGGCAGCATTGCAGGAATGCAGGCAGGAATTTTATAGCCCATTTGTCAGAGCATTACCGGCTGTTTAAAGATTTATCCGTATGCTGCCAAGAAAATAAATGGCGAGGACTGTTTGACGAAGGCGCGAAGCGCCTGAGGAGTTCCGCAGCAACACAGACCCAGGATAAATCTTTATTACAGCCGGTTTGCGAATGACGACAGGGCTATGAAATCCCTGCCTGCTTAGCATTTTTTAATTCAGATAGACTTACGACTTGCAAAATCCACATCTGAAAACGATGAAAATGAAAGAATTCATTCATTTTCTGTATTATCACAACAATTCCAATAAATACAGCACTTACAACGGAGATTCCTTTTGCACACGGATCACCCCAGCCTTTCCAGATCCGGTGCCATACAGAACCGCATCTGCAACAGTGCCGTCTTCCGTGTAGGTAAAGATCAGCCGTTTGCTCTCACTGGTCTGCGGTGCTTCTTCCCTCAGGGTATATTTCAGCCGATGTCCCTCATACAGGCAGATACCATCAGAAAACGTATGCGCGCTTCTTGGATAGATTGTCAGCTGGATCGGAAGCTTTGCGCCCTTCATGACCGTGCGCAGCACATCACCGCTGCTCGTTGTAACCTTCAGATCTGCCTGCAGTGTGCTGTCAGAAAGTGCCGGGTCATAGGGCGCGCTGTTCCGGAGCGGAAAGACCTGCGAACGCCCGGAACCCCGGCGTTCTGTATCATTTGTATTTGAAAAAGAGGATGCAGCGGATGCAGCAGAAGATACCGGAGAAATAGAAGGGGTATTCTGTGTATTCGACCGCCGGAACATCCGCATCGTTTCCTCATGCAGCTTCCTGCGTGCGTCCCTTTCATTGGAGAGAACGGCCTCTGATCTGCGGTCCTGTCCGGGTTCCTCCGGTTCGGAAAGCTTTCTGCGGACGGGGAGAGCACTCTGAGAGACACTTCCTGCCCTGGAACTTCCGATCGGCTGCTGTTCCCAGATAGGAACCCATCGCTGCGATTCCCAATTATTCTTCCGGGGACTTCCCTGTACGGTTTTCCCGGAACCTGCTTTTTGTCTGCCCTGAAGCACCGCCTGTTCACGAATCCGCGCGAGCTCTGCCTCAGCCTCCAGCGATTTCCGAAGCTCCTCCCGCTCCTTCTGTTTCTGGCGTTCAGTCAGAACTGGCGTCCTCGGCGCTGCCTGCCTGGCATTTTTAAAAGGAGATCTCTGTGCTGCCGTCTTTTGTGCTGCCGTCTTTTGTGCTGCCGGTTTTTGTACAGCCGGTTTGCGTACGGCCGATGTGGCGGCTGCAGCTGTCGTCTTGCGAGCCCCGGGCTGCGCAGGTGCGGCTGACGGCCATTTTTCATCCGGATGCAGATAGGAGGCAAGCCCCATGCCAAAGGCGAGGGAAATCTTCTCTGCGTCCTTGTCAGAAAGAGATTTTTCCGTGTGCAGGTACGCCGCGGCTCCGTCAGCTGCTTTTTTTATATCGGGCATACTGCTCTTGCGCATCCGGTAGAAGCGGTTCAGGAAACGCTCATCGCAGTTCTGTACGATGCAGCGGACATCCTCCGGGTGGTCCGTGGCCAGGTCCATCAGATAGGCATAGAAACGCCTCGGCTCTTTCAGGATATCAGTGCCTGAAAGCTGGAGAATTTTTCGGATGTATGTATGTAATGGTCGTGTATGCATAGGCCCATTATACCACAGAATCCACCGGATTCGACATTCGGGCAGGTATCTGGTATAATTCAGAAGCGTATGGGGATGATGACAGGCGGACAGATGCCTGTACACTGGTGACTTCAAGCGAAGACTGGGAGTGTAGTGAAATGAATAATGAACTGGAGCCTGGAAGAAGGCTTGCTACTGTGTCAGGCGCTGAAATCGTGATAAAAAAGAAGCTCGGCGAGGGCGGACAGGGCTTCGTATACCTTGTGGATTACAAGGGAGATGAGAAGGCCCTGAAATGGTATAAGAGAACGGGATGCGGCAAGGACCCGGAGGCATTTTACCGGAATCTGGAAAATAATGTGCGCAACGGCTCACCCAGCCCGGAGTTTCTTTGGCCGCTGGACCTTACGGAACGAGTGGACCATACCTTTGGTTATGTGATGGACTTAAAACCCAGGGGTTATTATGAAATTTCGGACTTCATGCTGCTGCGGACCCGCTTCGGATCCTACAAGGCGATCATCGATGCTTCCCTGAAGATCGTGTCTGCCTTTCGCATGCTGCATGGGAAGGGCTACAGCTATCAGGATATGAACGACGGGAACTTCTTCATAAATCCCATGAACGGAGATGTGAAGATCTGCGACAATGACAATGTCGCGCCCAACGGCACACAGACCGGCATTCTCGGAAAGCCGCGTTATATCGCGCCGGAGATCGTGCAGAACAGAAAGATGCCGGATTCTCTGAGTGATCGTTTTTCCATGTCTGTGATCCTCTTTATCCTTTTCTGTCTGAATCATCCGCTGGAGGGAAAGCGTTCTCTGGTACCCCGTCTCTCGCCGGAGCTGCAGGAAAAGCTGTACGGGAGCGATCCGGTCTTTATCATGGACCCGGATAACCACAGCAATGCGCCTGACCCGGTGATCCACAGGAATACCCTGCGTGTCTGGCCCTGCCTGCCGGATTACATGCAGGACATCTTTATCCGCGCCTTTGGCAAGAAGGCGCTGGAAAATCCAAATGCCCGTCCGACGGAGAGCGACTGGATTCGGAATCTCGTGCGGTTCCGCAGTGATATCGTATCCTGCAATTGCGGAAATGAAATCTTTACGGAAAACGGCAAGCCGGCACGCTGTGACCGCTGCGGTACGATCGTTTCTGTACCGTACCGGATTGTTTTTCCGGATTACAGTATTCCGGGCATCGCGGGGACACGTATCTACCGTTGCCAGGCAGGCGTATGCAACTCCGAGGATGCGCTAAAGCCCACCGGCTGGGTGGTCAGCAGCAGATCGGATCCCGCAAAGCTGGGATTGAAGAATATGACCGACAAGACGTGGAAGGCGGTGACACCCAGCGGCAAGAGCCGGCCGGTAGGCGCCGGTGAGATTATTCCGATGAAGGATGGCATCCGGTTTACCATAGAGGACCGGGAGATACGGATCGAAGCCAACCATACAGCCGGATAAAATATGTAATCCCCGATCGGAATTATACTTATTCGATCGGAGCTATACTTGAATACAGAATACAGGCTGTATGCGGCCCGGCCAAACGTCAGCAGAGCAGAATGTATATGAAACAGGATCATATGAAAAACGGTATAAATATGGTTCCTGTGTGAAATGATATCCGAAATATGTAAATGTAACAGAGAATAAAAGAATGTAACGGAGAAGAAAAGAGGATCTGAAGATGCCAACACCACAGGACCTTGAACCAACACCAAGGAGAGTTCTGAATATTTTTTATGTACTGGATACTTCGGGCAGCATGACCGGTACGCCGATCGCAACGCTGAACCGTGCAATGGAGGAAACGGTCCAGGTCCTGCAGGACCAGGCCGTGAGCAACGCGGACGCCCAGCTGAAGATTGGCGTTCTGGAATTTAACAGTGGCTGTAAATGGCTGCAGCCGAACGGGCCGGAGGACATGGAGGATTTTATCTGGCAGGACATGTCTGCCGGCGGTCTGACAGATATGGGGGCTGCACTGACAGAGCTGGATGACAAGCTGTCCCGCCACGCTTTTCTGAAGTCCATGACCGGGGCCTACCTGCCTGTAATCATTTTCATGACGGACGGATTTCCCACGGATGATTACAAGAAGGCGCTTGCGAAAATCAATGAGAATAAATGGTTCAGGCGGGCGGCCAAGATCGGCTTTGCGATCGGTGACAATGCGGATACGCAGATGATTGCAAATATTGTGGGAAACAGTGAGGCCGTGATCCGGACCAGTGACCTCGAGCTGTTTGCCAGACTGCTGCGTTTTGTATCCGTTACTTCCTCTACCCTTGCCAGCCAGTCCAGGACCAGCACCGAGGCACTGACCGGAGCGGACATCGTAAAATCCGCGATGGAGGAAGGCGTGATTGAGGAAAAGGACGTCGATCACAATATCAAGGTTGAGGTGACCAGCAACGATGCCCATGCGGTTGCATCCGAGGATGATAACTGGGATGATGACAGCGACTGGGAATAACCCGGAAGCTGCTTGATCCGGAAGTGCGTCAACCTGTAAGTGACCTTATCCGGATGAATCTCAATCTGAAATTGCCTGAGCTGAATTGGTTTGGGCTGAAATCATCTGCACTGAAATTGTCAGTCGGATTGCGGTGATCAGGGAAAAGATGAAAATTACTGATTTTACAACATTTCATGAGGTGACGCAGGGATATCTGCACATTACCCGCCAGATCGGCTGTGAGGATTATGCGGATACCTGGTCTGATCCCTCAGGACAGTTTCATATTGCGGCGACTGCGGACGG
>JAJGAH010000247.1 GCA_020844525.1 Eubacterium sp. | reverse complement strand
GTTCTGATACCGGAACGGAAGCAGCATATGCAGCAGAGGCATATAAGCACTCTCGTGAAGCAGCAGACTGTTCAGCACCTGATAATACCGGGAAACGCTTTCACTTCCCGTGCGCCCCTGGGCCCCCTTCAGCAAAAGCTGGGAAAAGGCATCTGAAAACCCGTCTCCACTCTCCCGCTCCCTTAACTCTGCCAGCTTCTTTACCAGCGCTTTCTCCGGGTCTCCATCAAACAGTGCCCGGAAATCACTGTTCCGGCTCAGCCTTCGAAAGGCAGAAACCAGTTCCTTCTCGCTTCCCTCCTCATATTTGACACTGTACAGTGAGAAAAGAACCGCCGTTCTCCGGATTGCACCGTAGTCATGGGTCCTGGAGATATACTTCGACAAAAATGGAATGATTTCATTATTTAAAAGCCGTGTATTTGCTTCCCTGTCCCCATTCTCCGCCATCCAGTTCATGCGATCCAGCAGATTCTCAAAGTTTCCGCGATAAGCCTTCAGCATCTGACCGGAAGCCTGCTGCCCCAGCGTATGAAGCTGATTCAAAAGATGCGAGCCGGAGGTATAGCTGTTATAGCTGCGGATAAACCGCATTACCGCTTCCTGATACGGTCCTGAAATATCTTCCTTTAATATATTCCGGATGCCGTCAAAAAAAGTACCGGAGAACTTCATCTGCCCATCTGTCTGAGACTGCATGAACTGCAGCAGGTCCTCAGGGCTCTCCATTTCAATGCCCGCAAACAGTTCCTGCATGAGTCCGGCAATCTCAGAATTTTCTGACTGAAGCAGAACCTCTCCGTCATGAAAGAGCAACTCAGTCAGTTCTTCCGGCAGGCTGTCACTGGCCTGAAGTTTTGTCAGGAATGCTGCATAATTGCTCTCAAA
This sequence comes from Eubacterium sp., assembly GCA_020844525.1. Taxonomy (GTDB): domain Bacteria; phylum Bacillota; class Clostridia; order Lachnospirales; family Lachnospiraceae; genus Bilifractor. Next base: position 3,703 of record JAJGAH010000247.1, on the reverse strand, counting down.
ATCTGCGGCTTCTGCAGATTCTCCCCTCGCGGCAGCTGCCGCATCCGCATTCTGCCCTTTGGGCTGTATCTGAACACGGCCGGCATTCCCTACCTGTCCGCCTCCGGTTTGTATACCGGTCCGTATGCCCTGATTGGATTCAATATTCGTCTCCGGGGATGTGACCTGCAAGATATTTGCCATAGCTGCTCCATAATTTTCCTGATAAGATAGATGTATTCAAAAATGCATCACACAAAAGAATACATTACATAATTAAAATAATACATTGCATAATAAACATATATGATATATATCACACAAAAGTGTACATCATATAATCATGTGTCAGTCTGCTACTATTATCGTCATTTTTGCAAAATGCCATAAGACACATTTACAGGACGTTAGCAGGACACCGGAGTCTGTTCTCCGGCGCACGACAATCCATCCAAACCATAACACATAATGCATCCGTTTTCGACATTTTTTATATGTTTTTCTTTATAAATCACATAATCACGACGATAAATAACCTAAGAAACATATTTCACTACTATTTAATACGAAATACAAAAACCGCTGGCTGACAGTTACTTTCTATGTTATGCTTTTCCTGTCAGCATGGCATGTGCGCATCGCTTTCGCCACGCAGAAAAGAGGTTTCTATGTCCATACATTTTAATACAAATAATGTCATCGACGCTACGCAGAGATATGTCCGCAGCAATGATGCACATCAGAGCATCAGGAATGAAACCACTGCAGACAGAACTTCTGCTGATTATGATAAGGTATCCATTCATGGAAGAGATTCAGGGCCGGATAACGCGGACTTTGCTGCAGTCCTGGCAAAAAAGACAGCTGCGTCCGTCCAGAAGGGCGTCAGTGAAAACAGGATCGCTGAGCTTCATGACCAGGTGCAAAGCGGCAATTACCACCCTGATCCGGAGCGGATCGCTGCACACCTGCTTGGATACAGATAAATGGATTATTTCTTGAAAAGAGGTGCGGCATTGCCGTTCCTCTTTCTTTTGGCATCAATTAGCAAAAGATTGTATCATTCATCATAATGAAGCAGGTGACACGATATGGCTTATCCTTCAGATAAATTCCGGACTTATATGACTGTTCTGGCAGGTCTTCTTGCCAGTGTATCTGCTCTGCGTGCCGCAGAGGACCAGCTGACAGAGGCAGCCGCATCAGATCAGACAGATGAGCTGACCCGTATTGTACAGGCAACGCAGCCTGAACTGCTGCATTTCCGCGGGCTGGACCGCCAGAGGAAATCGCTTGAAGAATCGCTCGGTTTTGCCGGACTGGATTTTCATGACATCCCGGAACACTGTAACGATCAGGATCGGGCACAGCTGGAACCGCTTCTTAACCGTCTGACCACAGAGCTGCGCCTGTTCGCAAAGTCCAGAGAAAACGCAGACCGTATCATGCGTGTACGCCTGATGGAGGTGCAGACACAGCTGCAGGATATTCCGCAGCCGGAGCAATTCCATTCCACACTGGCGTAAGGCAAAGCATAATCAGGCGATCAACCGCCGGATATCGGATATCTGCCCAGGACATCCTCTGTAATATATGAGAATAAATGCAGTGTGACAGATTGCACCGGAAAATAACCAGTTTTAAAAGAACCCAATAAATGCACATGATAAACAAGCACTAACAGGGAGAAGTATCATGATACGAGCTACCTTCGCAGGATTTAATACCGCACTTTCCGCTTTGCAGGCAAACCAGAAGAAGCTGGATGTGACCGGACAGAATCTGGCAAATATGACAACGGAAGGATACACCAGACAGGCCCTGAAAACCTCTGGCGTAAATTACGAAAATCCCACATCCTTCTATATGAACGAAAACGATGTGAATGTCGGCTTCGGCGTTGCAATGAACGGTATGACACAGATGCGGGACCAGTTTCTGGACATCCAGTATCGGGACAGCAATGCAAATACCAGCTATAACAAAACGCTGGCAGACTCCCTGGACTCTATGTCACAGTTTCTTGATGAAACCAAGCTGGATGGTCTGCGTGCCTCCTTTGACAATATTCAGACCGCACTGACCAATATGCAGGATCCCTCAAAGGTAAACGATCCTGTATATGAGGGCGAGCTTCGCTCCCGTATGGAAGCTACAGCCACACTTTTCAATAACACTGCCTCTTCTATCTCTCAGGCAATGGTCAATGAATATCAGAAAATCGATGGAGACGGAAGCTCAGAGAATGGATATGCCGACAAAATCAATCAGCTGCTGGCCGATATCGGTGATCTCAATGTGAAAATCAAGAAGAACCAGCTGCTGGGAAACTCTGCGCTGGAGCTTCAGGACACCAGAAATCAGAAGATCGATGAGCTTTCCTCCTACATTCCTATTGAGGTCTCCTACTTCACGGAAAAATATGATGTCAATGTCAACGGAAAGACCGTGCAGCGTGACCGGGGATTGAATTACGATTCCTTCGGAAACGCAACCGGAAAATCCGGCTTCCCGGAGGATCTGAAGATCAGTCTGGTATATACAAAAACCGATGCCAATGGAAAAAATCCGAAGGAATACTCTGTAACTCTGGTAAACGGCTCTGATGTTCGGGACAACAAAAAGAATTACGGATCCGTCAGTGTTACGGTAGACGGAAAGACAAAGTACAACACAGACGGGAGCCTGAACAAGGATTTTCGTGCTTATGACGGCAAGGTCAATTCTGCAACGGGTCAGGTACAGCAGGTTCAGCTGGCATTTTCTCAGGCGGAGAGTTACTCAATCAGTAAGGACGCTAACGGCCATAATATAGTAGATTCCAATGGCAATGCCGTATCTGATTATCAGGAAGAAAGCATGACCACTGACAACCACATTGATAAGGACGAGGGAGACTACGCTACCGTCCGCTTCAAGTCCGGATCGGCCCAGGCAAGTCTGGATATGCTTGCCGACAATACCAGCAGTCTCAATAACGGAAGCATTTACCGCAGCTATGATTACTACATGCAGCGTCTGGATACCCTGGCCAATACCTTTGCGATGGACATGAACCGTTATAACTACATGGGCGTACGCAATACGTATCCGACTGACGCAAAGAACATGGAATCCTTTCTGAATGGTTTAACCGCTACGGAGCTTTCGAATCGCAACCAGGACGCCGACAAGTCGACATTTCTTCTTCTGGTTAATTCCGGATCTAGTAATGCAGCTGATTCACAGACAGCCAATAATATCACCGCAGCCACAATAAGCATCTCCAAGGACTGGGTAAATGGCAACACGCATATCGGAACCTATGGGGATCCTTTGCAGGGAAACAGTGGCACAGATACAACGCTGCACATGCTGCAGGCGGTGTCCACGACACACAGTGCAATCGGAAACCGCTCCTACGCAGATGAAATGAACAGCATCTCCACGTATCTTGCAAATGACGCATACAACAACTCGAACGCGCAGAAGACCAACCAGGCCGTTCTGGACAGCATCTCCAGCTCCAAGGACCAGATATCAGGCGTCAGTCTGGATGAGGAAGCCGCAAATATGATGACCTATGTGTCCTCCTACAATGCTGCCGCAAAGCTGATGTCCTCATTGGACCAGACGCTGCAGACTTTGATTTCTATGGCAGGCTGAATTTAATCGTCTGCAGAAACGGAGAGAGTAATGAGAGTTACAAGCTCAACCTACTATAAAGATTATGCCAAAACTGTCC
>JAJGAH010000246.1 GCA_020844525.1 Eubacterium sp. | reverse complement strand
ATTGGAGCCGGGAAGCCCGCAGGCAGCGAAGGTGATGCCGGAGGATAACCCGGATCTGTCAAAGTCAGATAGGATACCGGAAACGCCGGAGGATCTGAACACGAGATCTCATCTGATGGAAACGAAGGTGACAGTATCCGGAGAATCTGTTCAGGAAACGGCTTTCCCGTCAGTGACAGAGGACATATCGGAGCCGGAGAGTCCACAGACAGCAGAGGTGATGTCAGAGCCGGGACACCCGCAGGCAGCGAAGGTGATGCCGGTGCCGGAGGATAAACCGGAGGTACCGGATTCAGGCAGAATACCGGAAACGCCGGAGGACCTGAACATCAGATCTCATCTGATGGAAGCAAAGGCGACAGCATCCGGAGAAACCGGTAAGAAAGAAACTGAGCTGTCAGCAGCAAGGGAAATACCTGAGCCGGAGATAAAACCCGTGGTGCAGGAAGCGCAGGATACCATGATTGCACAACCTCATCTGACAGGAAAATTTGCCAGAGCAGGACAGAGGGAAGATATACGTGCAGAATCCGGGGACAAAGCTGTTCTGTCGGGGATAGTCAATGCTCAGAGGAGCTCTTCATCAGAAAATAATTTGGCAGCTATGGGAGAGGAACCTGTTAAGGATACGGTTCTGCGGACCAGTCGTTCCGGTATGGCAGATGATCTGACGGCATTTATGTCAAAGCATCTGACCGGTCAGAACGGGTCTTTTCATATCACACTGGAACCGGCCAATCTCGGGACAATCCATATGGAACTGACCTATCGATCCGGCGAGGCATCTCTTGTGATACGGGCTACGGATCCGGAGACTTTGAAGCTTTTGAATGAGCATGCGGAACGTATGGGGCAGATATTAAGAGAGAATACCGGGACGGAGACGATCGTAAGGGTCAGTCAGCCGGATTCCGGAGAAAAGGCAGGACATCCTTCCGGGGACACAACCGATACGGAAGCCCGCTCACAAAACCGCAGAGAGGCAGACGAGAACAGAGGACAGAGCAGAAAGCGCGAGAACAGAACAAATGCATTCCTTAACATGATGCGTCTCGGCATGGTTTGAAAAGAACAGAAAAAAACATAATCAAAAGATAAGGAGGTGAATGGATTGGCAGAGATCAAGGTGAATGGCACAGATCAGCCGTATGCATCAACCACGTATAAGGCACAGTCAAATGACCGGAATACGTTGTCTGTTACAAGCTATTTTAAGCTTCTGGCATCCCAGCTGGCCAATCAGGATATGACAAATCCCATGAGTACCAGCGACATGATGAATCAGATGTCGCAGATGGCGATGGTACAGTCATTGACGGCTATGACAGAGTCGGTAAAGACCTCAAGCACGCTTTCCAGACAGAGCTACGCGGCAGGCATGATCGGCCAGGAGGTGACTTATAACGGGAAAGCCTACAGCAATGGCCTGCATACGGAGAAGGACGGAAGCCGGAGCGGGATTATAGATTCCATCAGTTTCAGCGGCGATGAACCGACCTTTCATATAAAAGGTGATCCGAATACCTATGCGCTTAGTGCGATTACAGAGATACACAGATCTGCGTCAGAAAAGGACAGCACTGTGAAAAAGGATACAGAGACGCAGGAAAACGCTTCCGAAAATGTCCAGAGCGGAACCTGAGATTTGCAGACAAAGAAAGCGCGGATGAAGGATGGAACAGAAAGTTACAGATTTTACGGCTGCATCTGTTATTGCCCGCATCGGACAAAGCGCGTCTGGTAAGCAGAAAATCCCAAAGGATGCTTCGTCAGAGAATAAGCTGGATTTCGGAAAGGTACTTGAAAATACCGTTCGTTCCACTTCAGCAGACGATACAATCAGTTTTTCCAAGCATGCCACGCAGAGGCTGGACCAGAGAGGAATTGAGATAAACGATACATTGAAGGACAATCTGGAGCAGGCTGTCAAAAAGGCCAGGGAAAAGGGATCCAGGGAGATTGCAGTCATAGGAAAAAGCGGCATTTTTATTGTGAATGTGGAGAACAACGTCGTCGTTACGACAATGACCGAAGAGGACATGAAGGAACGTATCCTGACCAATATCGATGGAGCAATTCTGATCTGACGGCAGATGTATGAGGATTGTGTGGAATCGTGCCGGATTGTATGACGGAAACGGGTTTCACATTTAACAAATGATATGGTAATAATTGATAAAAGCATATATAATACTCGGAATGTAAAGGCAGGACCTTCACAGGATGCCGGTTTTGCCGCCTGAAGTGCGGCGGACAATTCAGAGGGAAAGGTAAGAGAGAAGTATGTTAAGAGCAATGGATTCTGCAGTCGCAGGGCTGCGTGCACACCAGAACAAGCTGGATGTCATCGGTAACAATATCGCAAATGTCAACACAAATGGTTTCAAGTCCCAGAACTATACCTTTAAGGATGCTATGTATGAGACCTCTTCCACGTCTTCAGGAGGAGAGGCAACGGCTAACGGGACAGCCACAATCGGAGGATCAAATCCTGCACAGTATGGTTTTGGTTCTATGACAGGAGCGATCACGACCGATATGTCTTCCTCCACACCCACTTATGTTGGCGGATTTAATGCCAATATCAATGGGTCGGGTTTCTTTATTACGAAATCAGCCAATACAGATACGGCTCTTGGCACTGCCGCTGCGGACAGAAGCAAGGCGATCAAGGCTGCCAAGTTCTCTTATACCCGTGTTGGTCAGTTCTCCATCGACGCGAATGGCTACATGGTGGATTCAAATAAGAATTTCGTGTACGGCTTCCGGCCGCAGGGTGATGTGCAGAATCCGACGTCCTATGATACCGGAACGCTTTATGCGCTGCGCGCGCCGAGTGCATCAACCGGTGCGAATTTTACTGGTGCAGCCATGCAGCTGAAGAGTGTCCAGATTGACAACGACGGCGTTGTCAAGGGAACTGTGACAGATGATAAGGGTGAGGCGGTAAGCATCGTGATCGGTAAAGTTGCCATAGCTTCCTTCCAGAACCAGGAGGGTCTGCTGAAGGCGGGTAATAATACCTTTACTGCTTCTGCAAATGACAATACCGGTACGGTGACAGCTACGGAACCGGGTGGAGCAACACCAAGCCTGATGAGCGGCTACCTCGAGGCCTCCAACGTAGATCTTGCGAAGGAATTCTCTGAGATGATCACAACAGAGAGAGGTTTCCAGGCAAATGCCAAGCTGATCACCGTCAGCGATGAGGTGCTGCAGGAACTGGTCAATATGAAGCGATAAGCTTTCTTTGGCGGTTATTTCGTGATTTTCGGTTGTGATCGGGCAGGCGGGAAATGCCTGCCCCTACAGCGCCAAAGAAGATCGGAGCTGCATTACATCAATATGAGGGGGAATGAAAACCATGATAAAGCTGACCAGATTGAATGGTGAAATTATCTATCTGAACTATTTTCAGATTCTCTATCTGGAAAAAATACCGGAGACAAAGGTGATGCTTGCCAGCGGTGATTACTACATAGTAAAGGACAGCGTGGAATCCATCATCAGTCAGGCCCGGGGATTTATCCGGTCCTGCATGTCTTCCGATTCACAGATTTCGCATGTGTAATAGCCGGGCAGTATGTACTGCATAAAGGATTGACAGAGTATATTGCCGAACAGCGAAAGGCAAAAAGGAGGTTGCCGTTCACATGGATTTGACAACAATTATTGGATGGGTACTGGCCGCCGCTCTGATTGTTAACGGAATTGGCGTAAGCAAGCTGGGAAACTTCTACGATGTACCCAGTCTGCTCATTGTAATAGGCGGAACAATCGCATCGTTGATTGCCTGCTATCCTCTGAATATTCTGAAGGATATTCCGAAGCATATCAAAATATGCTTCCGCGGCAAGGGATTTGATATTCCAAGTACGGTGGACAAGATTGTGGAGCTTGCCATGATCGCCAGACAGAGCGGGCTTCTGGCGCTGGAGGAGAAGGCTGAGGAAATCAAGGAGCCTTTTTTTCATTCGGCAGTGCTGATGATTATTGATGCCAACGACCCCGACAAGGTAAGAAACACACTGGAAAACCGTCTGGATGAGATGTCTGCAAGACACGAGGAGGTGCGGGGCCTGTATCTGAAGGGGTCTGCACTTGCACCGGCCTTTGGTATGATCGGAACACTGGTTGGTCTGATCAACATGCTGAAGGGCATGAATCTGGGGGATTCCAGCGGGGCGAGTACTCTGGGCCAGGATATGTCTGTGGCCCTGATCACGACATTTTACGGAAGCGTCCTTTCCAATGTTATTTTTCATCCCATTGCACAGAAGCTTGCAGTCCGGGAGAGTGAAGAGGAATTGTACTGCTCGACGATCATTGAGGGGGTTCTGGCAATTCAGAGTGGTGAAAATCCCCGCAACATCCGTGAAAACCTTCTGTCTGGTCTGAAGACCGGCGATCAGAAAAAACTTCTGGCGAAGCAGGAGAATGAGACCGGCTCCGAAGGGGGTGAATCCTGATGTCCAGAAAACGTGGCAAAGGCGGAGGTGGCGACGAAGGCGGAAACTGGATGGACACCTATGGCGATCTGGTGACGCTTCTGCTGACCTTCTTTGTGCTGCTGTATTCTATGTCCAGCCTGGATCAGAGCAAGTGGGAACTGT
>JAJGAH010000245.1 GCA_020844525.1 Eubacterium sp. | reverse complement strand
CCCGAACCTGTACGACTAATCAGTTGGTGCATGAATGCGTACGTGAAAGCGTATAAGTATTTGTGAGAAAAATCCAATCACGAAATAAAGAGAGTGCAGCCCGAAAGGGCTGCACTCTTTTTGCGTGAACTTTTAAGAAGCTGTTGCTTTGAGGGCTTCTGGGCAGGTCCCTTCTCATGCAGTCCTTTGGAGCGAGTTTTACGGACAGTTAGCTGGTTTTATGCGAAATAGCCGATAACGTTGATTGCGAGAATGTTTGAGGAGGGCGTTTTTTGCCCGACGAGTTTCACAGCAACAAAAAATAAGCATAAAAGCAGCTTACTGTCCGTTTACGAGCGGAAACAGACAAATGAGAAGTTCCCTGCCTGGCAGACCTCCGGTAATATATTATGATCTGTTGAAATACTCGGTTGCCTGAAACAGGTTATTCTGCTAGACTCAGTTTGCAGAATGATTTTGCAGATGGATTATTTGTGTGGAGGAAGATAAATGGCGGAAATTCAATCCAGAGGAAGCCAGGTTTTCGATCTGAACTCTCTTCGGAAGGAGAAGCAGAAGAAGCAGCCTGAGGAACCTGTTTGTACATACTTGATTACAGATGAGGACACGGATCTGGCGGACGCAGATCATCCGTTTATGGTCCTGAACCAGCCGAAGGGCCGGCAATTCGTTCATCATGTAAATGGGAGCTTTATGAATCCGTCAAGGAGGACCAGCTTTGAATATAAGACAGATTCCGGGCGGGAATATACGGATGTATTGAGAATAGACCGCAGGTTTATACAGCTGTTAAAGTGGCTTGGAGAGAATCAGGTCCCGGTGCGGCTTTCAGGAAGCCCGTCCAAAGAGGGATTCGGCATTTATAAAATGCACGCAGTCAATTATTCCGGAAAAATTTCCGAGAGTACCGACGCTTTTCTTCAGCTTACAATCAGCAGAATTCTGAACGGAAGGCTTCAGGAGGACCCCGATTCAGAAGAGGAAGCAGAAGAGAAGGAGGAGGTACGCCTTACAGACATATCCAGCATGACGGATTTTCTGGCATGTGCCGGAGGGATTCTTCCGGTTAATATCCGGAAATGGGCACAGAGAAATCTGATGCTGATACGGACAAATACAATCAGCCAGGATGAGAGAAGACATGCGCAGAGGGCACTTTCCATGATGCTGAATATTCAGTGGAAAGGTTCCTACTTTGCCTCCATTGATCCTGTAAGGGCCCGCCAGATTCTGGATGAAGAGCTCTATGGGCTGGAGGGAGTCAAGCAGAGAATCATTGAAACCATTATTCAGATCAACAGGACGCATACTCTTCCTGCCTACGGTCTGCTGCTTGCCGGTCCTGCCGGTGTGGGTAAGTCTCAGCTGGCCTATGCTGTGGCCAGAATCCTGAAGCTGCCCTGGGCAGCGCTTGATATGAGTGCCATTACAGACCCGGAAGCCCTGACGGGAAGCCCCAGGGTTTATGCCAATGCAAAGCCGGGACTGATTATGGAGGCCTTTTCCAGAGCGGGTTCGGATAATCTGGTATTCATCATCAACGAGCTGGACAAGGCAGATCAGGGGGATAACAGTGCGAATCCGGCAGATGCCCTGCTCACACTTCTGGATAATCTGGGGTATACAGACAACTACATTGAATGCATGATTCCAACGGGTGGTGTGTATCCGATTGCCACAGCCAATGACAAGAGCAGAATCAGCGCACCGCTGATGAGCCGGTTTGCAGTCATTGATATTCCGGATTACACGCCGGAAGAAAAGAAATATATCTTTTCGAAATTCTCCCTTCCGAAGATCATTAAGAGGATGGGGATGCGCCCTGAGGAATGTGTGATTCCGGATGAAGCTGTAGATGTGATCGTGCAGAAATATGCTGCGCTTCCAGGCTGCCGTGACCTGGAGCAGGCGGCAGAGCACCTTGCGGCAAATGCTTTGTATCGGATTGAGACAGAGCATCTGGACGGGGTGACCTTTACACCGGAAATGATCAGGCAAATTCTTGGCTAGATTCTCATCCAGATTGAGTGGTGACATTTCCGGGAGCATGGTATATAATCAGACACGTCAGAAGCGGAGGCGCTGATTTTGAGTTTCCGTTTTTCTGTCAGAGAACATATAAAGCAGATCGCTGGTGGCGATCTTAGCAAAGGAGAGATGTTATCATGGAAAAAGAGGAATTTTTAGCTGTCTATCGTCATTCACTCGCGCATATCCTTGCGAAGGCTGTCATTGAACTCTTCGGTAAAGAGAATGTACAGTATGCCATTGGTCCGCAGATTGAGAACGGACTTTATTATGACTTCGTTCTTCCAAGGACACTGAACAACGATGATTACAAGACCATCGAGGACAAGATGCACGAGATTATCCGCAGAAAAGAGCCCTGGACCAGAAAAGTGGTTTCCAAGGAGGAGGCGCTTTCTGTATTCAAGGGACAGAAGTTCAAGACCGAGCTGATCGAGGATCTTCCGGATGACGAGACCATTACCCTTTATTATACAGGTGATGATTATGTGGACCTCTGCAGAGGACCGCATGTGGACAATTCACAGGAACTGATGAATGTTGCCTTTGAGGTTCGTTCTATTTCCGGTGCATACTGGAGAGGAGACGAGAAGCGCGACCAGCTGCAGAGAATCTACGTGACTGCTTTCCCGGACAAGCAGCAGCTAAAGGAATACAAGAAGCTGCTCCGCGAGGCGGCAGAGCGCGATCACAAGAAGCTCGGGCCGCAGCTGGAGCTGTTCATGTTTGATGAGTCCGCACCCGGTATGCCATACTGGCTGCCGAGAGGCTGGAAGGTATTCAATGCGCTTCTGGACTTCTGGAGAGGCATTCATGAAGAGCATGGATATCAGGAGATTTCCGGTCCTGTACTCAGCAACTCCAAGCTCTGGCAGACCTCCGGTCATTGGGGCCATTATAAAGTGAACATGTTCATCATTCCCGGTGAGAAGGAGGATGAGAGCGACTACTATGCCTGCAAGCCGATGAACTGCCCGAATGCGATTCTGGTGTACAAGAAGCACCTTCGCTCCTACAGAGATCTTCCGTTCCGGATCAATCAGGTAGATGTCATTCACAGAAAGGAAAAGTCCGGAGAGCTGAACGGTCTGTTCCGTGTACAGATGTTCCGTCAGGATGATGCCCATATTCTGGTTTCCGAGGATCAGATCGCTTCTGAAATCAAGGATATCATGAGCATTGCCACACAGATCTACGGAACCTTCGGACTTACCTACAAGGCTGAGCTTTCTACAAGACCGGATGACTACATGGGTGATATCAAGGTCTGGGATAAGGCAGAGAAGGATCTCAAAGAAATTCTGGATGACGTATACGGCCCAGGCAACTACGAGATCAATGAGGGCGATGGCGCGTTCTACGGCCCGAAGATCGACCTGAAGATGAAGGACGCTCTTGGCAGAGAGTGGCAGATGGGAACCATTCAGCTTGACTTCCAGCTTCCGCTCAATTTCGATATGAAGTATGCGGCGCAGGATGGTTCGGTAAAGCAGCCGGTTATGATTCACCGCGCAATCTTTGGATCCATGGAGCGCTTTATCGGAATTCTGATCGAGAACTATAAGGGCGCATTCCCGTTCTGGCTCAGCCCATACCAGGTTGCCGTTGTTCCGATCCGCCCGGAGCATAACGAGTATGCAAAGAAGGTTGTGAAAGCCCTTAAGGACGCCGGCATTCGTGTTGAGGTCGATTATGCGGACAAGAACATGAATGAGAAGATCAAGACCTACAAGACCTTTAAGGATCCTTACATTGTCGTTGTCGGCGATAAGGAGGCGGCTGATGGAACCGTTTCTGTCACGGTACGGGGCCAGAAGCAGCAGCTTCATGATGTTCCGCTGGAGAAGCTTGTTTCCATGTGCGTAAAGATGGACAAGGAGCATTTACAGGAGCTGATCAATACAGCAGACTGACAGGCTGGTAAGTGACGGCTGCTGCAGAGTAATTCTGCAGCAGCTTTTTTCGGACATCAGAAGCTGATCTGCGTATCCGGCTTTGGTCAAAAAATAGATGCTGCAAATGTTCGGATTTTAAGACAATTTCCGATGCATTTACCTTTGAACCCAAATGTCATGATATAAGCGCGTATAGATTAGGAGGGAAAAAATGCAGTTTAAGGATAAAAAATTAGACCGTAACGCGCCCTGCTGGTGCGGAAGTGGAAAAAAATATAAGCATTGTCACATGGATTTTGATGAGAAGCTGCGTGAGTATGAGCTGAAGGGCTTTGTCGTTCCGGAAAGAAAGCTCATCAAGACCCCTGAACAGATTGCAGGTATCAGGGAGAGCGCAAAAATCAATATTGCAGTGCTCGATGAAGTGGCTTCCAAAATACGGATCGGGATGAGCACGGAGGATATCGACAAAATCGTCTATGACACAACGACAAAGATGGGCGGCATTCCTGCTCCGTTAAATTACGAGGGTTTTCCCAAGAGTGTCTGCACTTCCATCAATGATGAGGTCTGCCACGGTATTCCTTCTCCGGATGTCATTCTGGAGGACGGGGACATCATCAATGTAGATGTATCCACGATCTTCCACGGATATTTTTCGGATTCCTCCCGCATGTTCTGCATGGGCAATGTTTCTCCGGAA
>JAJGAH010000244.1 GCA_020844525.1 Eubacterium sp. | reverse complement strand
ATCATTATTTTCACTCGAAGGATGATCTCTACCTGGCCTGCCTGAAGGAATGCTTCCAGGCACTGACCGGATACATTTCCGGACATGTCGGTGAAGAGAATGACCGGAAGAAGCTGCTTTCCGCGTATTTTCAGGCCAGAATGGATTTTTTCAGGACACATGCGTCATACGGGAGGCTTTTCTGTGAAGCGGTTATGATGCCGCCTGCTTCCATGCGAAAGGAAATTCAGGAAATACGAAGGGATTTTGACAGGATGAATGACAACTACCTTCAGGAGATCCTGAAGTCAGGACGGCTTCGTAAGGGATTGTCATCGGACGCAGTGGCACGGGCTTTTCGCGTATTTCAGAACTGTCTGAATGCAGGGGAGCAGAATGATGCTGCCGGGGAAACAGATGTCGTAAGACACGAGGAAGACTGCCGGAACCTGCTTCAGATCTTTTTATACGGAATTCTGGAAGGAGAGGAGATCAAAGATGAGTAACATACTTCTTGTTCTGCGCTGGGTCCTTGTACTGGTCCTTGCCTGGCTTTGCGGAAAGCTGATCACAAAAATCAAAATGCCAGCGATACTTGGATGGCTGATTGCGGGCATGGTGTTCGGACCCTACGGATTCAGGCTGCTTTCGCAGCCAGTGCTGGATGCAGGCTGGTACAAGGTAATCATTACGTGGATGCAGTGCGCCTTTGGTCTGATGCTGGGCACAGAGCTGATCTGGAGCCGCATTCAGTCCTATGGCCGCGCGCTCATTGTTACGACACTGACCCAGTCGCTTGGTACCTTCGCTGTTGTATCTGCAGCCTTTGCGATCGTCCTGTCCCTGACAGGATATCCGGTATGGCTTGCACCGGCCTTTGGCGGTATTGCACTTGCGACAGCGCCGGCGCCGGCATTGTCTATCGTACAGGAATTTCACACAAAAGGACCTGTCACAGACACACTGCTCCCGATGGCAGTGCTGGATGATATCGTTGGGATTGCGGTTTTCTTCACCGTCAATTCCTTTATTGCCAGCCAGGTCTCCGGAGGTGCAGTGCCGCTGTATATGATCCCGGTCATGATTTTTCTTCCGATCGGCATTGGTATTCTGACCGGTATTCCGGCTGCATTGCTGCTGAAGAAGACGGCGGGCAACAGGGCTGGTACCCTTGCAGTCCTGGTGGCAGGCATTACACTGACCGCCGCAGTTGGTCTGTTTTTCAACAAGGTGGTATTTACGAATATTACACTGAATTATATGCTGATGGGTGTTTCCTTCTCAGCGGTATTCTCCAACCGCATTCCACAGCGGCAGCTGGAGGAGACGACCGACTGGTTCCACCCCATCCTTGGTGTCAGCCTGCTTGCCGCAATCGTTGACCTCGGTGCGCCCCTCGACTACCATCTGATTCTCGGTGCCGGACTCTATACCTTCCTTTACATTATCTCTCGTGCCGCAGGAAAATATTTCGGTGCGAGAGTAGGCGCAAAGGCGACACACATGCCGGTCACGGTGCAGAAATATCTTGGCCTGACACTGCTTCCGCATTCCGGCGTGTCCCTTATCTTTACCGGCATCATCTGCAATGTGCTTGCCGCATCAAGACCGGAGCTTTCCACGCTTGTAAAGGGCACGATTGCCGCAGCCGCGGTCATCAACGAGATTATCGCAGTCATTGCGGCAAAAAGGGGATTTGAACTTTCGAGAGAAATCGGGAAGGCCAATGCCAGTGCCTGATTGATCCCAGACATGAAAAATTGCAGGGTCTCGTCTATACCTGGACGCAACCCTGCAAGAAATATCAATTTCAAATTTATTAAACTATCAAATAGTTCTGTTTTCTGTTAAATAGTTCTGGTTTCTGTCTCCAGGTCCAGCCATGCGCATTCCTCCGGCGTGAGCGGAAGCTCCATGGCTGCAATATTTGCCTGCATCCGCTCCGGCTTTGAGGTGCTGACAACCGCAAATGTATTGATCTTCTGCCGGAAAATCCAGGCCATGGCAATCTGGGGAACGGTGACATTTTTTTCCTTTGCCAGAATCTCACAGCGCGCCAGACGTTCAAAGTTTTCCGGGCAGCCGTAGCCCTTCATGGCAGGCCCATCCAATACCCCTTCCCTGTTTTCCGTATCACTGCTTTTCAGCTTTCCGGAGAAGAATCCATGCCCCAGACTGGAATAGGCAATGACCGGCATCTGGTTCTTTTCATACCATGCACGGGCCTCCCTGTTATCCGGACCGGATATTGTCACACAGCCGCCACCCCAGGGATCGCGGACCTGGGCTGCCAGACCGAAGTTGGGACTGGATACCGTAAAAGGAATCAGATTGTGCGCATAAGCGTACTCGTTCGCCTCTTCAATCCGCTGATGTGTCCAGTTTGATCCGCCGAATGCACCGATTTTTCCTTCTGCATGCATGGCATTCAATGTTTCCACAATAGGGCCGGTCTCTACATCCGGATCATCTCTGTGCAGCAGATAAATATCAATAAAATCCGTATGCAGCTTCCGTGAAGAGGTTTCCCAATCCTTGCGGATGGCATGGGGATTCACCCGCTTTCTATGTGTGAGCAGATCAAAATGGCAGCATTTCGACAGGAGCACCAGCTGGTTCCTGTTGCCCTTTCGTTCCATCCAGTCTCCAAGAGCGTCCTCAGCCTTCCCATACACCCTCGCCGTATCGATCGTGTTGATTCCCAAAGAAACAATCGCGTCCAGCAGAGCGTCATTGCTGTCTCCCTCCAGAAACGGCTTCATCGAAGAGCCAAACAAGATCCGCGACACCTTTTTGTTCACGTAAGGAATTTCTCTGTATTCCATATTTTCCTCCCATAATTTAATATTAAAAATCTCTTAACATCCGAACATTTGCAGACATGCTGGAACCATAGCACTTCCTGCTTGTCGAAACAGTGAGGATTTCGAGAAATTTCACATCATCAATCTTCTGGCTCCAATATCACCTTATTGCATCTGCAACTGCTATTATAATTCAGGAGTCCTCTGCAGAACATTATAAAACCGGTCCGGCATCAGGACAAGCATTATACACCTATAACAAAATGGAATGTATACAGGATTGAAGCATTTATAAATAGGCTGTATAATGCAAACTGTTATAATCAGTTATCATAATACTGCCCAGACATATGGGTGGATAAAGGCGTAAGATCGTGAAAAAGTATATATTGAAACGTCTGTTACAGATCATCCCCGTTCTGCTTGGCATCACGTTTCTGTCGTTTGCACTGATGCATGTGGCAGGAAGCGACGCAGTAACGGAAATGTATGCAAATAAAGGGGCCGTGAGCCAGGAGATCATTGATGCAAAGAGGGCGGAGCTCGGGCTGGACAAACCATTTCTCGTGCAGTATTTTTCCTGGCTTGGGGGATTCCTGACAGGCAATCTTGGCACAAGCTATGTTTCCGGCAAGAATGTCTTCGACACCTTTCTTTCGAAGCTTCCTGCAACGCTCCTTCTGACACTGCTATCCGTGGTGGCAACCATAATAATCTCTATCCCGCTGGGCATCATTGCCGCTGTTCGCCATGACAGGGTCACCGACTATATCCTCCGATTCCTGAGTTTTATCGGAAATTCTCTGCCAAACTTTTTTGTCGCCCTGCTGTTTCTGCAGCTGTTTGCCATCCGTCTGCACTGGCTCCCTTCCATATCCGAGGGTGTCTCGCTGAAAAGTGCCATCCTGCCGACCATGACGCTTGCAATCGCAATGTCCGCAAAGTATATGCGCCAGGTGCGCGCAGCTGTGCTTGAAGAGCTTGGCAGGAACTATGTTGAAGGGGCAAGAGCCAGGGGGATCCGGGGCAGAATCATCCTGTGGAAAAGTGTTCTCCGCTCCGCTTTGCTGACGATCCTTACGCTGCTGGCGCTCTCGATCGGAAGTCTCCTCGGCGGAACTGCGATCATAGAAAGTATATTTATGTGGGACGGAGTCGGAAAACTGGCTGTAGACTCCATCACCATGCGGGATTACCCGATGATCCAGGCATATGTTGTCTGGATGGCTGCCATCTATGTATTGATCAATCTTGTCACGGATCTTCTGTATCATTATCTGGATCCAAGAATCAGACTCGAAGCAGGTAAAGCATCATGAGAAAAACTGCAGAGAAAAAAACAGAATACGGACCAGACTCTTTGTCCGGGAATTCTGACACCAGGGAAGTTCGCAAGATCCAGATACAGGAAGAATCTGTGCAGAAAACGCCTGCTGTCAGAATACAAAAGGTACGTCATAACAACGTAAAGAAAAGGCTGATTCTGTTCGGGGCACTGGTTGTCCTTTTACTGATTCTGACTGTATTTTCGGGATACCTTACCCCATATGATCCCGATGCTCAGAACCTCGCCATAGCAAAAATGGCACCCTCTGCGGCCCATCTGATGGGAACAGACCGATATGGAAGAGATATGCTCTCACGCGTCATTGCAGGAAGCCGCGCAAGCATCTTTTCCGCTCTTCTTCTGGTAGCTGTCAGCACCATTGCAGGCACGGCAATAGGAATTTTCTGCGGATGGGCCGGCGGAATCTGGGATACAGTTCTGATGCGGATATCCGACATCTTCCTGGCGTTCCCGGGCCTGGTATTTGCACTGGCCATCGCCGGTGTACTGGGTGGCGGAATACAGAATGCCATCTTCGCCCTTGCCGCAGTCAACTGGCCACGGTACGCCC
>JAJGAH010000243.1 GCA_020844525.1 Eubacterium sp. | reverse complement strand
CTCAACCTCCAGGGTTGTGTCCGGCTTGCTCAGATCCGGGCGGAAACCTTCTTCGATGTCTTTTCTGTAGGCTCTTTTGTCGATCTTATAGAAAATAAACAGAAGAATGAGGGTGTTGGTCATCATGATCGGGAACAGACGGAAGCTCCAGGCAAACGGAACACCCTGCATGAATCCCATCAGAAGCGGCGGGTCGCCGACCGGCGTGAGACATCCTCCGATGTTGGAAATCAGGAAGATGAAGAAGATCATGATATGATGCCGGCGGGAGCGCCAGGAGTTCATCTGGATGACCGGACGGATCATCAGCATACTGGATCCAGTTGTGCCGATAAAGCTGGAAAGCAGCGTTCCGATCAGAAGCAGAATGACATTTACCCGCGGTGAACCCGCGAGATCGCCCTCAAAGCGGATATTTCCGGCTACGCAGAACAGGCCGAACAGAAGAACGATAAAGGTCAGATAGTCATTAACGATTCCGTCTGCGGCAGTCTGAATACCTGAGAAAATTCCGTATTTTGCGGATAATAAAACAACAGCCAGGATTGCCCAGAATCCTGTGATAACTGGCATACGCTTCTCCCATATTGACGGAGCGAGTATCGGGAAGAGCGCAATGCAAAGCAGCATTCCGACGAATGGAATGCAGGTCCATAGCGGTTCTTGCATGTAGAAATCCTCCAAAAGATGAGCAACAATTAATTCTATTCCATAAAACGGAAAAACGAAATAAAAAAGCGCAAAAAACACAAAAATACAGTCGCGGTTCTTTATTTATACATTTAGTATACCATGAAACCGGCGGTATATGTGTGTGTGAGCACAATTTTTACAAGGAAAATAGGCCACTGTGAACATAATATGTGTGGTGTATACTGTATTGCATCTATATCTGATACAGGGAAATAGTATTGCCTATAAAAAGGGCCGTGCAAGAAGATCTTTCACTTCTTTTCACAGCCCCCAATAATCTTGTCAAGTTATGCGATATTTTTCCGGAGTCATCCGGCCATCATACTACGCGTCACGCAGCTGGGCGCCGACTCTGTTTTCCAGCGTCTTTACGATCTTGTTCATCTGCTTGTCGATCTGCTTTGCCTTCATCGTGCCCTTGTCGGAGCCGATCTTTACGGTCAGCATGATGGACTTCTTTCCATCCGGAATCTGGCTTCCGCGGTACTCCTCGACGAACTTCACCTCTCTGGTGTGCTTTTCGATCGCTTTCTCGATCTCCTGCCAGGTGACTGCCTCGTCCACGATGATGGACAGGTCCTTCTCAACCAGCGGGAATACCGGCAGATGCTCGAACTCGTTGTCTCTGGACTTGTACGGTGTCAGCATATCCTCATCGAACTCGAACAGCGCGATCTGCGCGTGCTTGATGCCGGCCTCGGCCAGTGCGGATACGCGGACCAGAGCCAGCGTTCCGATGACTTCCTTTCCGGCCATGATGTTCAGCCAGACGTTATCGTCTGCCCATGCCGGACGTTCTGCCTGTTTCCAGGACAAAGGCTCAACCTGGCAAGTGCGCGCCAGATTTTCGATGACGCCCTTAGCCTGGAAGAACTGGGTCTTCGGGTCGTTTCCGACGATCATTCCGGTGACATAGTGTTTCTGCAGCGGCAGAGTCTCATCTTCTGAGGACTCGTGGTATTCACCCGGCTGGAACACTTCCGCGGATTCGAATACACGGAAGGAATCGAAGTAGCGCAGGTTGGATACGGCAGTCTGCAGCATACCCGGTACCAGGGATGGACGCAAGTTGGCCTGCTCCGGTGACGGCGGTGTAGCCAGGCGGATTGTGGTGTCCAGATTGACACCGGCAGCCTTCATGTAGTGCTCATCAACCCATGGATAGGTGAATACTTCATAGAATCCGCAGCGGAAGGCGAGGTATTCGCGGACATGGCGGTCAATGCTTTCCTTCGGCTGATTTACAGCGTGCTCGAAGTTGACCGGCAGCGGTTTCGCGGAGAAACTCTCAAAGCTGTGGAGTCTTGCCATTTCGTCCAGGATATCATCCTTGATGGCGATGTCGCCGGTGGATCTCCAGGTCGGAGCCAGGCAGGTATAGGTTGTTCCGTCGAAGTCAACGTCAAAGCCGAGACGGCCAAGGGTATCCTTGATATCCTCTTCACTGAACTCTTTTCCGAGACGGGTGTCCATGAACGCCTTGGTAATCTTTACCTCGGCGCGTTCCGTCTTTTTCGGATAATTCTCTCCGAAAGCCGTGAATTCAGCATTCGGGAAGAGCTGCTTGAACAGTGTCATTGCCTCTGCAAGACCCTGGTCTACACGCTCGGTGTCCAGACCCTTCTCGTAACGGATGGAGGCGTCTGTCTTTTCGTCAAAACGCTTTCCGGTCTTTCTGATGGTCTGTGCGGAGAAGTCTGCAACCTCCAGGAGTACGCTTGTGGTATCTGGAAGGATGGAGTCTTTTCTGCCTCCGCGGATTCCGGCAAGGGCCATCGGCTCTTCTGCGTCACAGATGACCAGATCGTAAGTGGTCAGATCCAGCTGGTTGTGGTCCAGAAGCTCAAGCTTCTCACCAGGAGCAGCGTTTCTGACGATGATCTTTTCCGTAACATGTGTGCGGTCAAATGCGTGTGTCGGCTGGCCGACGTCGAGCATGACGTAGTTGGTAATGTCGACGATGGCGTTGATGGAACGCAGGCCGGCCTTCATCAGAGCGGTCTTCATCCAGATCGGAGATTCTTGCTGCGCGTCTACGTTTTTGATTTCCAGAGCGGAGTAGCGCGGGCACTTGTCCGGAGCCTGAATCTCAATCGGGAACTCAGGAAGTCCCTTTACTGCGTCGATTGTATCCGGCAGCGGCTTTAAGTCAACTTTATAGATTGCCGCAAGCTCTCTTGCGATTCCGTAGTGGCCCCAGAGGTCAGGACGGTTGGTCAGAGACTTGTTATCGATCTCGATGACGATATCATTCATGCCGATCAGATCAGCGATGTTCTGTCCCGGAGTTCCTTCACCCTGCAGGTCGACGATCGTCTCATCGCTTTCCGGCGGGAAGATATCTGCCAGATAAACTTCAGAAGCGTTGCAGATCATGCCGTAGGAATATTCTCCGCGGAGTTTTCCTTCTTTGATTACAACCGGCTCGCCCTCGCCGTGCCAGATGACTTCTGCTCCCGGACGGCAGACGACAACGTGCTCGCCGTCGTACAGGTTGGAGCCTCCGCAGACGATCTGTACCGGCTCTTCTTCGCCGATATCGGTGATGCAGATGCGAAGTTTGTCCGCGTTTGGATGCGGCTTTACTTCCAGAATTTTTCCGACGATGATGTCGTGGTATTTATCGGCAGGATTCTCATATCCTTCAACTTCTACCGTACGCATCGTCAAGTCGTAGATCAGCTGGTCGATGGACAGATCCTTCGGCAGATCCACGTATTTTTTAACCCAGTTTAATGAAACGTACATGTCAACCTCCTACTTGAACTGCTTTAAGAATCTGAGATCCGCGCTGTGGAAATAACGGACATCGTCGACTCCGTAGCGCATCATGACCAGACGGTCCAGTCCGATGTTGGTGTAGAATCCGGACCACTCATCAGGATCCAGACCGGCAGAACGCAGGACGTTCGGGTGGATGACGCCGCCCGGCATAACCTCGATCCATCCGGTGTTATGGCAGACACGGCAGCCTTTTCCGCCGCATACCAGGCACTCCATATCGATCTCGTATCCCGGCTCGGTGAACGGGAAGAATCCCTCACGCATGCGGACATTGATCTTGCGGCCGAATACCTTGCTCAGAATGGCCTCGATCATGACTTTTCCGGAGGAGAAGGACAGATCGTGGTCGACAACCAGAGCTTCATACTGGAAGAATGCTCTCTCGTGACGGGCATCTGTTGTCTCGTTTCTGTAAACACGGCCCGGATAAACGAATCTTGCCGGGGCACCGTGCTTCAGCAGGTAGCGGACAGAAGCGCCGGTCAGGTGCGGACGCATGCAGAGACGGTCTGCGCCGGAGTTGTTTTCTGTTCCTTCGAGCCAATAAGTATCCATCGTCTCTCTTGCCGGATGGTCAGCGGCAAAGTTCAGATTATCGAAGGCATACTTTTCACTGGTAATATCATCTTCGCTGAAAACCTCAAATCCCATGGAAAGAAAGGCGTCGTTCAGATCGTAGCACATCTGTGTAATGGGATGCAGGGCTCCCTGCTGCGGCATAATTCCAGGCAGAGTCAGGTCGATCGGCTCATCCAGAACGGATTCCGAGCTGAGCAGCTGA
Source organism: Eubacterium sp. (assembly GCA_020844525.1). Taxonomy (GTDB): domain Bacteria; phylum Bacillota; class Clostridia; order Lachnospirales; family Lachnospiraceae; genus Bilifractor. Next base: position 438 of record JAJGAH010000243.1, on the reverse strand, counting down.
TCTTCTCTTTCCTTCAGCTTGTCAGCGAAAAAGTTCTTAATCTCATTCGCTGTCTTTCCAACAGCCGGGCGATCCTTCGGATCCAGGGATCCAAGGGACTTCAGTATCTGTGTCAGCTGACCCTTCTTTCCCAGGAGTTCTTGTCTGACTTCCTGGAGTGCGTCGGAATCAGGAGCGTCTTTAATTCTGGACAGTCCGGCATTGCGGATTTCTTCCAAACGTTTCAGCATGATTTTGGTACTCCTTAATATATTTTTTGTGTTAATTTTGTTAAATTAGCCTATTGTATAGACTAGACTACACTGTTTTTCGGCGGGATACAACCCACCAAAATAATATTATAGCTGATTTTCTGCCATATTTCAGCATAGTTTTACGGATTTCCGGATAGAGATAAGAAGATTTCAAAAGAGAAGACCTCTTGCGCGTCAGGTTTTG
>JAJGAH010000242.1 GCA_020844525.1 Eubacterium sp. | reverse complement strand
CTGCCTTCCGGGATAACTGCGTCTTTTTCATGCCCACCGGGAAGGCCTGCATCGAATTCGTCGTCGTTTAAGAATTCCGTGAGATTCATGCGGCCAGGATAGAGCTCTACATTTGGCTCCTGTGTACCGAAAAAGAACCGAGCAGCATCCAGAGCCTTCGTATCAAAATACGGGAAGATGGAATTGACCAGCTTTTTCATGTCGCTGTAAAGGGTGGCGTCTGTCATCCGGTCGATGGGAAAGAGCACATGGAACTTCGGCCTTGCGGGCTTTCCGTTTTTCTCACGGTTATTGAAGCGGCTGTAGTGGATGGCAATACTCACGCCGGGAAATGCCTCCAGCACATCGGCAGGCGTGACCCAATCCTTCGGATCTTCCGAGTGATCGTTATCACAGTCAACGGGCAGGCAGTCGGCGGAGATGAAGTTTTCACCGTTGCGGTAGTGGTTCTTGTATTCGGCGCAAACATAGTCATGGCAGACAGCCTCTCTCAGGTTGTCCGTATTCATGACGACGGTCTTGTGCGGGTAGGAGCAGTTGCCGGGATTTCCGGTAAAATCAGCACTATAAAGTGTGAACATCAGTCATACACCTCCCCGGATTCGTCTTCGAGCACCTTCGTGATAAATTTAAGCGCCCGGATCATGGTTTCCAGCTCGCAGTCGCCGCCGAGAGTGACTTCAAAACCGTTGCAGCCGTATTTGTCCATGAAAGGCGTGACATGAATATCCGTGCAGGCCTCATCGGAGATGCGAAAATAGGTACGACTGCCATGACCGGTGTCGCCGCCCTGATAGCCGTTTGTCCCAGCTTCAACTTCGAGAATATTGGCGCTTACAACGTCACGGGTATAGGTCGTAATTTCTGTGCCGTCCTGCAGCTTTCTGCGATTTTCTTTAACTTCATACATAGCGTTAAACCTCCTGACATTCTTCTGTGAAATAGCGCAGGCAGTGGTTCTTCCACTTGGCGCGTTTGATTTCTGATTCCATTCCGGACGAGATGTGACTTCCGAATACCCAGACCTCCGAGCATTTGCTCATGAGGGCATTCCCAAAAAACAGTCCCAGTTCCCGTTCGTCCGAGCGGTTGTCATCCAGAAATTGCGGAAACAACAGATGCGGAGCGATGGGGATATATCCCTTGTCTACTGCGAAGCGACTGTAGCGTCTGGCAGCAGTCACATTTGCATCTACGTCACCTGAATATGGTGAGCAGATATAGACGATAGGCCTGAACGTACGCAGGGACTGCTTCTCATTAGCTGTAATTCTTGAGAGAGTCTCACCGGCAGTCGGGTCAGGATAGCCTTCGTTGTTGCGATAATTGTTACTCAAACGAGAATTCTCCTTTCCGGGCAGACTTAAGGCGTCCACCTCTAATTTCCACTGGAGATGAACGCCTGATTTGAGCGGATGATTTTTAATTTCCTTGTTCGATGAGTGGAAGATTCCCGTCAGCTTTCATAAGGTCGTAAATAAAGAGACGCCCTGACTGGGTCCAATAAGTATGAACGGCAGTATGCACTTCTCCATCCGAACCGGAATAGGTAGTGGTTTTGGTAGACGTGTATCCTCTGTCGGCATATTTCTGATAAAGGAGCCAGATTCCACTTGGCTGTTTGAATTGAATTTTCTTGTCGTGCAGCCACTTGTTCATATGCTTGGCGCTCCAACCATAGTCTTTGGCGATAATCGAAACGGCCACGAGATCCTTGCAGTTCAAAACGACATCGTAATAGCTGACTTTTGGTTTCATTTCGGCAATCTGCTGTGTCTGTACGGCAACCGTGTTTTCAAGAAACTTACGTTTTCCACGTTCAGCTTTGAGTTCCTGCAGCGCAGCAATGGCAAGATCAGGATCAGCCAGAATGTCATCAATCGCATAGAGACCATGTTTGCGGATTGAAGGCAATACTTCAGATGTTACCCACTTTTTGAAGTGCTTTGCTACGGGAAGTTTGCTGCCGAGGATAAGCGAATACAGACCGGACTCGTTGATGACCGTCATGTCCTGCACTCCGCCAAGGGTGTCACATTTCGTTACTCCCTTGTCCTCGTCATCCACATGGTCAATCAGTGCTTTACGAGTATTGCTGTAGCCGAGAATATCGGCAGCATCCTTCCCAACAAACCATGGTTCGTTGGCAATCGTGATTGTCCGGATAGATCCGAACTCCGCGTTTGTAAATGTTGTTATTTCGTTTGACATAAAATTTTCATCCCTTCTGCGGGTGTACTTAAGGCGTCCACCTCTAATTTCCCACTGGAGATGAACGCCTGATTTGAGCGGATGATTTTTAATCTTTTTTATAAAAGTCTGTAACGTAGCCATCAGCACGGAGCTTGAGACCGGGAGTCCACGGCGGTGTTCTGACCATTTGTTCACACAGGACGTCAAGCGACATACGCGGGTCGGCTTCGATGACCAGTTCGTCGTGGATATGCATGACAATAGAGCAGCAGCGTAGCGTCTTCATGGCGTAACAGAGGATGTCGCGGGAGGTTGCCTGCACGATGTTTTCCACAAATTTCGGGCCGTAGGAATCGAGTCGTTCCCATTTCTTTGTGGAGCCAATGCCTTCATAGGTGATGCATTCGCCGCCGAACTTGTTCGTCCCGACCTTCGGCTTCACATAGGCAAGGTTCCTGCCAGAAGGAAGCGTGATAAAGAGCATCCCGGAGCGGCAGGAGAAGGTCAGACCGTGGCTACTGGTTGTGTGCTTATACTTGACCGCTTCCATGACTGCACGGTCGACATCCCACCAGAACTGGACGATGCGAGGATTTGTCTGCCGCCAAGCGTCTACCAGCGGAGGAAGCTCGTCCTCTGAAAGCCCCATCTCGATGGCACCCATTGCTTTGAGTGCGCCGACCGAGCCGCCATAGCCAAGCGCCAATTCTGCAATTTTGCCTTTTTGACGAAGGTGGCCGTTGATGCCGTGCTTCACGACAGGAACACGGAACATCTGACTGGCACTGGCGCAGTAAATGTCGCCGCCATCTTCAAAGACCTTCTGCCGCCAGGTCTCACCCGCATACCAGGCGATGACTCTTGCCTCGATGGCACTGAAGTCGGAAACATAAAACTGACAGCCATCCTTCGGAATAAAAGCAGTGCGGATCAGCTGCGAGAGCGTATCTGGCACATCCTCATAGAGCATTTTCACAGCATCAAAGTCACCGGATTTAACAAGTGCGCGGGCATCTGAGAGATCCTCCAGATGATTCTGCGGTAGGTTTTGTAATTGAATCAGTCTGCCTGCCCAGCGGCCTGTGCGGTTGGCTCCGTAAAAAGCAAAGCAGCCGTGCGCTCTGCCGTCATCGCATGCGGCGCGTTCCATCGTCTGGTATTTCCGAACAGAGGATTTGGCAAGCTGCTGGCGAAGTGTGAGAACGGTCTGCAGCTCTGGCGAGGCAGTTTTTAAGAGCTCTGCCACGGCCTTTTTGCCAAGTGTGTCGGTTTCGAGCCCGTTTTCGGAGAGCCATTGCTTCATCTGCTGGACGCTGTTGGGATTATCAAGGGCAGTGAGCTTTTTCATTGCTGCGGTTAGCTCCGTCCGGGAGCGGGTATCCATTTCGATGGCCTTCTGCACCAGATCCATGTCGAGGCGTACACCGCGATCATTGATTTCTTGGTCGATATGATATTCATCCCAGACCGAGTCTGGCACAGGGAATTTTGCAAGCCTATTCTTGATACCCATTTCGACTTCTACGTCTCTTTTGTTATATGTTTTAAACACTGACCATTTATCAAGAGCATCTTCAGGAAGATTTCTGCTGCGACCACCGTTTATTTTGGTAGGGGCACATGGTACAGAAAAATATTTGATGAGAGCTTTACCTTCATCCATCTTCTGATCTTCAAGCTTCAGTACAGCGCCGACACCTTTTAAGGAAAGCGGCAGTCCCATTGTGGCTGCCCAGACCATAGAACAGTACCAGCTTTCAGGATTTAAGAAGCGGGAACATTTCTGCGAAAGAGGGTGTGTATCATGGAAGGGGTCGAGATTTATACCTAAATCACGTAGGTATCTTGACAGGCATACGCGTTCGAAGTTCGCGTTGTATGCCCATTTGATGGCTTCGTCACTGACAAGCGCGTCGATGATCTCCTGTGGAATTTTTTCTCCTTGAGCTAGATCGATTGTCCTGACCTCGCCGTTGTCAACGGAATATCCGAATAACAGAATTTCGAAGTCTGGAGATTCTGCGTATTTGTATACACCGCACTTGGACAGATCCACGCTGGAAAATGTCTCCAGATCCAATGACAAACTGTTCACTTTAGCCATGCAAAATTCCTCCCCGTTTTTATTGCACTGATGATTGTTGGCGTTACGTCATACATTGCTGCAAGCTCAACTCCTTTAATTCCGCAGCAGAATCCGAATCGAATTGCTTGAACGTCATCGACCGACAGTTTTTTCCATTTGCCTCCTTGCCGGTACACATCAAGAATGTTTTCCAAACGGGTTCCGTAGTGTAAATTTTCAAGCCTGTTATCTGTTGGATCCCCGTTATATGCATCGCTTTGGGCGAGCTGCGACAAACTTCGCGGAGGCATGGATTCCTCGGAATATAAGGACTATATCCTGACGCTTCTGTTCATGAAGTATGTCACTGATAAATTTAAAAATAAGGGAGCTTACGAGGACATCAAGGTCTTCGATAAGGCACATGATAAAGATCCAGATCCGGAAA
>JAJGAH010000241.1 GCA_020844525.1 Eubacterium sp. | reverse complement strand
TATTCCGGAGTTCGGTACGAGTTTTGCCATGCAGATGCTCTCGGATACAAAGCCGCAGAACTTTACGGACCTGTGCCGTATTTCCGGACTGTCCCATGGTACAGATGTGTATCTGGGCAATGCGGAGACACTGATCAAGGAGGGCACTTGTACACTGGGTACTGCAATCTGCTGCCGTGATGATATTATGGTATATCTGATCAACAAGGGCCTGGATTCTGAGGAAAGCTTTTCTATTATGGAGATGGTCCGGAAGGGAAAGGTGGCAAAAAAACAGTGCAAGAACTGGCCGGAGTGGACGAAGGACATGAAGGCGCACGGGGTGCCGGACTGGTATATCTGGTCCTGTGAGAAGATCAAATATATGTTCCCCAAGGGGCATGCTGTGGCCTATGTTATGATGGCCTACCGGGTGGGCTGGTTCAAGGTGTATCAGCCCCTCGCCTACTATGCGTCCTATTTTTCGATCCGTGCCAAGGCGTTTTCCTATGAAAAGATGTGTCAGGGACAACGCCATCTCGAGGAGATCATGGATGATTTCAATGCGCGGAAGGATTCGCTGTCCAAGATGGAGCAGGACCAGTACAGTGACATGTGTCTTGTGGAGGAAATGTATGCCAGAGGTTTTTCATTTATGCCTATTGATATCTACAGGGTGCAGCCGCACCGTTTCCAGATCATTGATGGCAGACTGATGCCTTCTCTGGATGCCATAGACGGACTGGGATCTGTTGCTGCAGACAGTATTGTGCTTGCGGCAAGGGATGGTAAATTCCTGTCCAAGGATGACCTGCGGCAGCGTGGAAAGGTCGGGAAGAGTATTACAGATACGCTGGACCGGCTGGGAATTATCTCCGATCTGCCTGAGACAAACCAGATTTCCCTGTTTGATTTTCAGATGGACGGGAATTGACAACGATATGTTTTTGCAATTGGGAGGATTTTTATGAATGACCTGGAGCTGAAGTATCTGCAGCGGCTGGCGGAGCTTTATCCGACGATTGCCGCGGCTTCAACGGAAATTATCAATCTGGAGGCGATCCGGAATCTGCCGAAGGGGACAGAGCATTTTATAACTGATATTCACGGGGAGTATGAGGCCTTTACCCATGTGCTGAAAAACGGGTCCGGATCTGTCAAGAAAAAAATAGATGAGGTCTTTGGCAGAACTCTTACCGAGTCCGACAAGAGCGCGCTTGCCACGCTGATTTACTATCCGAATGAGAAAATGGCGCTCATCCGGCAGAACGAGAAGAACATGAATGACTGGTACAAGATTACACTGTACCGCCTGATTGAGATCTGCAAGAAGGCTTCTTCAAAGTACACCAGGTCCAAGGTGCGAAAAGAGCTTCCGAAGGATTATGCCTATGTCATCGAGGAGCTGATCACCGAGAAACCGGACATCCTGGATAAGGAAGCATATTATAATTCGATTGTTGATACGATCATTGATATCCAGAGGGCCGGGGATTTCATTGTTGCACTCTGCCATCTGATCCAGCAGCTTGTCGTGGACCATCTGCACATCCTTGGAGACATCTATGACCGGGGCCCCGGTCCTGAGCGGATTATGGACCGGCTGATGCGGTATCATTCTCTGGATATCTGCTGGGGAAATCACGACATTGTCTGGATGGGGGCAGCTGCTGGCTCGCTTCCCTGTATTGCCACGGTGCTCCGGATATGCGCCAGATATGGAAACCTGGATATTCTGGAGGATGGATATGGTATCAATATGATCCCGCTGGCAACCTTTGCTACCCAGGTTTATGCTGATGATCCGTGCACTCTTTTCAAACTGAAGGGGGACAACTGTACACGCCTGCCCAACGAGAATGAGCTGAACATGCGGATGCACAAGGCGATTTCCATTATTCAGTTCAAGCTTGAGGGACAGCTGTTCCGGGAACGTCCGGAATTTCAGATGCAGGACCGGATGCTCCTGGATAAAATCGATTACGAGAAGGGAACGATCCTGCTTGATGGAAAAGAATACGAACTGCTCGACAGGAATTTTCCGACCATCGACCCGGCTGACCCTTACAGGCTGACCGATGAAGAAGCGGAGGTCATGGAACGGATGCAGCGGGCCTTTACGCAGTGTGAAAAGCTCTACCAGCATATGAATCTGCTGCTGAATAAAGGAAGAATCTATTGCATCTACAACAATAATCTTCTCTATCATGGCTGCATTCCGCTGACCGAGGATGGCAGCTTCATGGATGTTGATATCTTTGGAAAGAAGTTTTATGGAAAAGCCCTCTATGACGAGCTGGAGAAGTATGTCCGCAAGGCCTTTTTTGCGGTGAATGAGGATGAGAGGAAACGTGGACGGGATATCATCTACTGGATCTGGTGCAGTCCGAAGTCACCTCTGTTCGGAAAAGACAAGATGGCGACATTTGAGCGCTATTTTATCAGGGAGAAGGAAACCCATGTGGAGAGGAAAAACCCTTATTACCGGCTTCTGGACAATGAAGAGGTTATGAACCGGGTGCTGAGAGAATTCGGCCTGTCTGAGCATGCCCATATCGTGAATGGCCATGTTCCGGTTCTCCAGAGCTCAGGTGAAAGCCCGGTAAAGTGCAATGGCAAGGTGCTGATCATTGACGGTGGATTTTCCAAGGCCTACCAGGGGAAAACCGGAATTGCCGGCTACACACTGATTTACAATTCTTATGGCATGCAGCTTGTGGCGCTCCGGCCCTTTACTTCGACCGAGGATGCTGTAAGAAATGAAACAGACATACACGGAGAGAAGATCATGGTTATGAATGCGCCGCACAGGCTGCACGTCAGCGATACCGATATCGGAAGAAGACTGGAGGAAAGAATCAACGAACTGAAGAAACTCCTTGCAGCATACCGGAGCGGTCTGATCAATGAAATCGTGTAAGATGTAAAACGTGCATAGGAAAAGGACCTCAGTCCTGAATCACAGGGATTCAGGCGAGGTCCTTTTTCAACTGCTCCAGAAGCCGGTCATTATCTTCCGGCTTCATGAAGCAGAAGCGGAAGTATTTATTAGACAGGAAAGGAAATGTAGAGCAGTTGCGAATCATCAACCCCTTGCGGATACAGTGATCGAACAGGATATCCGCATTCTGGCCATCCTTCAGGATACGGACCAGAATGAAATTCGCCTTTGGCTGATAAACCTTGACGGAATTCCAGGTCTGAAGCTCCTTATAGATTCTTGTGCGTTCCGAGTCGATCAGGTCCCGGGTCTGCTGTATATATTCCGTGTCCTTGAACATCAGCTTGCCGGCAGCTTCAGCAATGGAGCTGATTGACCAGGGGTTCTGCAGGGCAATGACCTTGCGGACAAGGTCGGGATTGCCGGTAATCGCATAGCCCAGGCGAAGACCGGGTGCGGCAAAGAACTTGGAGGTTCCCCGCAGTACGACAATATTTGTGTAGGAATCGGTCAGAGGAACGGAGGAAATCCGTTCATCCGGATGGGTAAATTCAACATAGGTCTCATCCACCATAACGAAGATACCATGCTGCATGCACGCATCCAGTATCATACGCATCTGGTCATTGGAGATGGCCGTTGAGGTAGGATTGTTCGGATTACAGAGAATCAGGAGATCCAGATCGTCTGTCAGGTGGCTGCAGAGGTCGGCTGTATTGAGCACAAAGTCATCCTCTTCCTTTAAGGGAAAGTATATGGTATGCCCGCCCCAAAGGGAGATCTCCCTTTCATACTCGGAATAGGAGGGCCCCAGAATCATCGCCTTTTTGGGTGCATCGGCCTGGATCATGAGTGAGATCAGCTCTGTTGAGCCGTTCCCTACAATGACATTTTCACTGGTTGTACCGGCATAATCTGCTATGACCTGACGGAGGTCCTTGTATTCACGGTCCGGATAAGTCTGTATGACATCGATGTGTCTGCTGATGGATTCCCGAAGATTGCGGGAGATGCCAAGCGGATTGATATTTGCGGAAAAACTGGCTATTTTTTCCTTGGGAATATGATAGATTTCTTCGATCTTTTCCAGATCACTTCCATGAAAATGATCCTTATGTTTCAGGGTAAATTGAGCCATGTTATCACCTCGCTGTTCAGATGCCTGCTCACAGACACCGAAAGATACAGAACATTGCGCACTTCCGGGGGATGTTGTATACTTCAGTGTGGGTGAGACCCGGAAGACGGGTTCATTCGCAAATCAGTTTAATTCGAACATGATCGTTCGTCAAGTAGCCTGGAGAGCGGAATAAGGACAGGGTGGGAGTATTGAAGAGTAAGGATAGAGTAATTGAAGCCGGATACGTGTATGATCTTCCGAAACTTGTGTTTTCGGAGGAGGAAACCCGTATCGTGGCAGGAGGTGGAGAGGTGCGCAAGGGATCTTTCCATGTCAGCGCGTCAGACGGAAGTACCATAAGGGGAAAAGTACTTTCTGAGAACTACCGGATTCATCTTCTGACAACGGAATTTTATGGTGCGGATTGTGAAATCAGCTTTCTGGTGATTACCAGGGGGCTGCTTCCAGGGCAGAGCATCAGAGGCAGTATTCTGGTCAGCAGCAATATTGCCGAGAAAAACTTTGCAGTGCACGCGGATATCGTTGATCTTCCGGAAAACGGGGAGGAGTCGGAAGTTCATACGCTGGACGATTTTTCAAGACTTTGTCAGAAAAGTCTCAGGGAGGGATTCCTGCTGTTTACGAGCCCGGATTTTTCAAGAATCCTGAAT
>JAJGAH010000240.1 GCA_020844525.1 Eubacterium sp. | reverse complement strand
GGAGGTTCACCGGCCTCAACGGCAGGCGGTATGAAAACAACGACGCTGGCAGTTCTTCTGGCATCTTCGCTGGCTGTGTTCCGGCAGAAAAAGGACACAGACCTGTTCGGAAGAAGAATTTCTATCGACAGCATCCGCAATGCCGGAGCGATTCTGCTGCTGTACCTCAGCCTGTTTCTGGTCGGAGGTATGCTGATCAGCCTGATCGAAGGCATACCGCTTCTTACCTGTCTGTTTGAAACGGCCTCCGCAGTCGGAACAGTAGGACTGACACTGGGTATCACGCCTGGCCTTTCTCTTATATCGAGAGGAATCCTGGTGCTTCTGATGTATATCGGAAGAGTCGGCGGCCTGACCCTGAACTTCGCCACGGTGTCAGACCGTAGCGCGAACAGTGGCAGACTTCCGGAGGAACGGATTACGGTAGGCTAGAACATTCCTGAAATGGTGTCATGAGTCCATATGGAAACGATGAACAGGGGGGAAAACCCCGGGAGGCAGACATATGAAGTCGGTATTACTGATCGGTTTTGGACGATTTGGAAAAAATATGGCAATGAAGCTGCGGGAGATGAACCATGAGGTGATGGCCGTTGACAGGAATGAAAAGCGGGTCAACGAGATCATGCCCTATGTAACAAATGCAATCATCGGTGACAGTACAGATGAGGAATTTCTGAAGTCTTTGGGCGTCCGGAATTATGACCTCTGTTTTATCGCCATTGGGGACTGTTTTCAGGATTCGCTGGAGACGACATCTCTTGTCAAGGAGCTCGGCGCAAAGCTGGTGGTTGCCCGTGCATCCAGCGAGGTGCATGCGAAATTTCTGAAGCGGAACGGTGCCGACGAGGTGGTTTTCCCGGAGCAGCAGATCGCCAGATGGGCGGCGATCCGGTACAGCTCAGACCATGTATTCGACTATTTTGCCATGGATGATGACTGTGCCATCTTCGAGGTGTCTGTGCCGGAGAAGTGGGTAGGGAAAACAGTCGGAGAGCTGGATATCCGGAGACGGTACCGGATCAATGTGCTTGCAACAAAGGCAAATGAGAAGATTGACATGAATATTACCCCGGAAACGGTCCTGACAGATACGGAGAATCTCCTGGTGCTGGGAAGAAACCGTGACATGCAGAAATATTTCCGGCTTTGAGGCTTTTCAGACAGGAAGGGAGTGAGCAGAATGAAGGTATTGCTGTTATTGGTTTGTCTGGGAGTTTTGGCATTCTTTGGTGACAGACTGCTTTCATCGTTTGACGAATTGATAGAGAAATATTACCATAGAAAATAATGTGGGGTTCGCTTGCGAAAGGGTACAGGCTGATACAAGAAAACGAGGATAACAGGAAAGCATGAGAGGGAATACAGGCACATCGAATACAGAGGGCAAAAAGCAGGAGCATATCCTGGTGTGTCTGTCCTCTTCACCTACGAATGAGCGGCTGATCCGGAAGGCGGCGGGTCTGTCAGAGGTGTATGGCGGATATTTTACAGCGCTGTATATTGAGACGCCGGGCGACAGAAAACAGAGTGAGGATGACCGGAGGCGGCTGGAGAACAATGAGCGCCTTGCCCGGAAACTTGGGGCAAGGCTTGAGATCATTCACGGCGAAAACATACCCTTCCAGATTGCAGAATATGTCAGGGTTTCCGATGTGACAAAGATTGTGATCGGACGGTCCACGGAGGAGGCACATCTGCGTCATGGGAAGGGAAAGCTGGTAGATGCTCTGATAGCCTACGCGCCCGATGTAGATATCTATATCATCCCGGACAGGATGCATCAGGTTCGGGCGCGCGTGCGCACACATCTTCTGCTCAACAACGAGAACAGGGTTTCCGATTTCTTTTTTACCCTTGCAATGCTGGGTCTGTGCTCTCTGATCGGCTGGTGTTTCAAGCTGTTAAACGGTGCGGAGTCCAATATTGTTGTATTTTATATCTTCTTCGTCTTCCTGATCTCAGTGCGTACGGCAAACTGGGTTTACAGCGTGTGTGCTGCCGGATTGAGCGTTGTGATTTACAATTTTCTCTTTACCAAGCCTGAGTTTACGCTGCGTGCCTATGATAACCGCTATACCGTGGCCTTTGCGGTAATGTTTCTGATTGCACTGCTGACCGGTACTATGGCCGCCAGACTGAAGATTCAGGCACAGAATGCGTCGCGTATGGCCTTCCGTCTCCAGGTGCTGTACGATATGAACCAGCTCATGGAGAAGTGCAGGAATCAGGATGAGATCAAGGAGGTCACAGCAAGGCAGCTGGTACGCCTTCTTCACAGAAATGTACTGCTGTACAGGGACAAGGATAAAAATTGCAGCGATCCGGAAGTTTTTCTCGCAGATACGGCGGGAGAGCTCAGCTTTACGACAGAGAGCGTGCGGGAGGCTGCTGAGTGGACCTTTAAGAACGGGACAAAGTCAGGAAATGGAACCAGACATTATTCGGATGCAGGCGGTATTTTTTTTGCAATCCGTCTGCATGATGTAGTCTATGGTGTAATCGGTGTCGATGTGCGGAAGAACCGTTTTGATCCCTATGAGGAGAGCATTGTGATTGCGATTCTCGGGGAAGCAGCTATTGCACTGGAAAACAAGCGCAATGAGGCGGAGAAGGAGCTGGCGAGAGTGATGGCTAGAAACAAACAGCTCCGCGCCAATCTGCTTCGTTCCATTTCTCATGATCTCCGGACACCACTCACATCGATTGCAGGTACAGCCAGTCTTCTGATGGCCGATGCAGACAAGATGGATGACAATTCCAGAAACCAGATGTATTCCAATATCTATGAGGATGCCATGTGGCTGGAGGACCTTGTTGAAAATCTCCTGTCGATCACCCGCCTGAAGGAGGGACAGACAAAGATTCATACTTCGGTGGAGTTTGTCAGTGAAGTTATAGAAGAGGCCTGCAGGCACTGCAACCGGAAGCTGTCCGAGCATAAATTTACAGTGGGGCAGTCCTCAGACATTCTCCTGGGCAGAATGGACGCCCATCTGATCATTCAGGTGCTGGTCAATCTGGTGAATAATGCGGTAAAATATACACCACAGGGTTCGGAAATTTCGGTATATGCAGAGCAGATCAAGGATATGATACAGATTTCAGTCAGCGATAATGGACCAGGTGTGGCCCAAAAGGATGTACCGCACATTTTTGATATGTTCTACAGCGGTACAAAGACGGTGGCGGACAGCAGCCGGAGTCTGGGGCTCGGTCTTGCACTGTGTCAGGAGATCGTTCAGGCGCATGGCGGACGGATCTGGTATGAACAGAATGTTCCGCATGGCAGTATCTTCCGGTTTACGATACCCGCCCAGGAGGTACACACGGATGCCTGAGATCGCGTGATATGTACGATCCATTGTTCTGCAATGCCCCGGACGCAGGAAGTATACACGGATGCCTGAGAGCGTGGCAGATGCAGATGGATACTGGAAATTATGATACGGGCTATGGAGGTGCATATAGATGTCTAAGGCAACGATACTGGTGGTAGAGGATGATCCATCTGTCCGTAATCTGATCACCACCACCTTGAAAATGTATGACTACAATTTTCTGACAGCGGGCAACGGACAGACTGCCATCATGCAGACGGCAAGCCACAACCCGGATGTGATGTTTCTGGATCTTGGACTCCCGGATATGGATGGCGTCGATGTGATTCGCAAGGTGCGGACCTGGTCGGAGCTGCCGATTATCGTGATCAGCGCCAGAAGTGAGGAATCAGACAAAATTGAGGCGCTGGATGCCGGCGCGGATGATTATCTTACAAAGCCCTTTTCGGTGGAGGAGCTGCTGGCGAGACTGCGGGTCTCTCTGCGGAGACTGCCGCTTCTGCGGGCAGCCGCGGAAGCATCACCGGTCTTCACCAACGGAGGGCTTGTGATCAATTATCCGGCTGAAACCGTGACGCTGGACGGACGGGAGCTGCATCTGACACCCATTGAGTATAAGCTGATCACGCTGCTTGCCCGGAATGAGGGCAAGGTGCTGACCTATCCCTATATCACAAAGGCGATCTGGGGAGAATCCGCGGAGAGTGAGATGGCTTCTCTGCGTGTATTCATGGCAACACTGCGCAAGAAGCTGGAAAATGGAAAGGGCTCCCAGAATTTTATTCAGACACACATCGGCATCGGATACAGAATGCTGAAGGTGGATGCCGGAGACGCAGAACATAAGGAAGAATCATGAATCAGACAGCGCGGAATCTTCCGGGATTTCTGCGGTGCTGCCGCGGTATTTCTGCGGGCTGACCCCCTCGTATTTTTTGAAGATTCTGGAGAAATAGCCCGGGTCCTCGTACCCGACAGCCTCGCCGATCATGTGGATGGAATAGCCGGGATTGCGGTCCATCAGTTCCTTCGCCTTCCGCATGCGAAGGGAAATCAGATATTTTGTCGGCGGCATATGGTATGCCTGCAGAAAAATTTTGGACAGATAGCTGGGGCTGTAGTTCAGGTTTTCGGCGATCAGGTTCATGTTTATGTCATGACAGTATTCCTTGTTGATGTAATCCCGCAGCAGTTCCGCAATTTCCCGGGCGGAATGACAGGTACAGGCACCGGAGAAGTTTTTTTCCAGGTTCTGCTGTTCCAGCCGGTACTTATTTGCAAGGGAGGACAGCGCCAAGTGCAGTTGTTCCGTGTCCACCGGTTTTAGCAGATATTCCCTGACCTGCAGATGTATGGCCTGCTTTGCATAGGAAAAGTCTGAGTAACCGCTTACTATGATGACATCAAGCTCCG
>JAJGAH010000239.1 GCA_020844525.1 Eubacterium sp. | reverse complement strand
CAAAGTAATCTGTAACTGTCGGGCACGAAGAGTTCGGAAGAAGAACGGTGTTCGCACAAACGGTCAGCTGTTCCACGGAATCGGGAACGCTGAATTCCTTGATCGGGAGAGATTCATGGATTCTGTTCATGACATTCGTCCACAGCGTAGAGATATAGGTGCGGTCCTGTTCGGAGAGCTCTACATTGGTGTCATATCCGGTCCATATGCCTGCCGTGTAATAAGGTGTATATCCGACAAACTGAAGATCTACATAGGAGTCTGTTGTACCTGTCTTCCCGGCAACCGGCATACCGGAGGAAAGCTGATAGGCTGTTCCGGTTCCTGACTGTACAACGCTCTGCATTGCACTGGTCAGAAGATAGGCAGTACTCTCTTTGAATACCTGACGGTGGAAGCCCTGGTTTTCCAGAATCGTATTGCCATTGTGATCGGTGACCTTCGTATAGAATACAGGACGGTTATAGCTTCCACCGTTTGCGATGGCTGCATAAGCCGCTGTCAGCTCCAGATCACTGACGCCGTTTGTAATGCCGCCCAGTGCAAGACCCGGTGAATCATCATTGTCATCGTCCAGTGTGGTGAATCCAAGCTTTTTCAGGTAAGTCAGGCTTACCTTCGGGGTCAGCGCTTCCATCAGCTTGAAGGCAATGACATTATTGGATGTCAGGATTGCGTTGCGTACGGTCATGGTTCCGTGATGTGTATTGTCGGCGTTGTTGACAACCTGTCCGTTTGAGTAATAGGCGGCATCATCGGTTTCCGGTGTGACCAGGGTGATCTTTCCCTGATCCAGGAGCGGTCCGTAGGTGGAAGGAATCTTGAAGGTGGAGCCTGGCTGGCGCAGGGAATCTGTCGCACGATTCAGCGTCAGACTGGCTGTCTTTTCTCCACGGCCGCCGACGATACCGACGACATATCCGGTTGACTGATCGATCACCGTCATGCAGGCCTGAGGCTCCGGGGTGAAGTTGGTGCGCTCTGCGATGATTGTATCCCCGTCGCCGATGATAGAGGCCTTGTACTGATCAATATAGCTTTGTGCTTCATCTTCTGAAGTAAAATACTGATCAAAATCTGTCAGACCCTGCTGTTTAAAATACTGCTCCATCATTTCCAGACTATAGTTTGTGCGGGTGCCGTCGGCTTTGTCGACTGTAAGAGCCCAGTCCAGGCTGACCTGGGAGTCTGCGGGGAAATTCTCTTCGTTTGCAAATTCACTTTCCATGATTGCCTGGATATCCGGATTTTCTGTGGAATAGATATGCAGACCGCCACTGTAGATCAGGCTGTTCGCCTCGGATTCTGAATAACCCTTCTGGGTCATGAGGTCCTGCTTTACCTGATCAATCAGCTCATCTTCGAAGTAGGAATATACGGTGGATTCCTGTGATACCTCGTTCTGCTGGTTTTCCTGAATCCGGTCATATACGTTATCCGCCAGTGCCTCTTTATATTCATCCTCAGTGATATAGCCCTGCTGCAGCATATACTCGAGTACGGTTTTCATACGGCTGGCATTTTCCTCGGGATATAAAATCGGATTGAACTGACTGGGGTTCTGGGGAATTGCGGCCAGAACTGCGCACTCGGAAAGAGTCAGGTCCTTTGCATCCTTTCCAAAGTAAGTCTGGGCAGCAGTCTGAACACCGTAGGCATTATTGCCGAAGTTAACGGTATTCAGATAATTTTCCAGGATGACTTCCTTCGGGTTTTCTCCGGCCGCTTTCAGGGACGATTCCAGCTGTACAGCCAGATACTGTTCCTGGATTTTTCGCTTGATGGTATCCATCCTGGATTCGTTCATCCAGTTTGTGAATACGTTGTTCTTCAGAAGCTGCTGGGTGATGGTACTGGCACCCTCTGATTCGGAGAAATTTGAGCTGAGCATAACCATGACCGCACGGAGCATGCCATGGGGGTCAACGCCGTTGTGTTCATAGAAACGGGAATCCTCAATTGCAACAATGGCATGCTGCATGTTTTCCGGAATTTCATCGATAGATACGGAGACACGGTTGCCTTCTGCGGAACTGAGCTTCTGAATCTGGTTTCCGTCCTTGTCATATACGAAGGAAGCATAGCCAAGGGGTGTGATATTTGAATCGGTGATCTCGGGTGCATCTGCGATGATACCCCGGTAGGCGCCGATTCCCAGACATATAATAAATACAGCGGCTGCAATCAATAAGTAGACAATGACACGCAGAATCGTGATGTTAATGCGATTCGTCACCTTTGGGGCGGATGAATCCAGACGTTCCCGTTCCTGCTGAACACCTTGTTTGCCAAAATTCATGAATAAACCTCCTGCGGATTTCAGGCTCCGGTTTGAGGAGCTGCCAAACCGCTTTTAAGTCCTGTTTTTCAGACAATCACTCATTCCGGTAATTATAGCAAAATCACGGTGTAAAGTGAAGGCGATTTTATGATATGGTGGCCGCCAGGGTTCAGTTTAAGGGAAAGATATGGTAAAATTCCATTCTTATAATATAATGTGAGAGTCAGAATGTATGTGTAGAATGTATGTGTTAAGACAATTTCATAAGCATCAATCTTCTGACTCCAATATTATTGCGTGTGGGAAGATGCAAGAGGTACTGGTGTGAAGAAAGGAAAGAAAGAGAAGAATAAGAAAGCCCAGCCGGCAGGAGGGGAAGCGGCTTCTTTGCAGGGAAGCGGATTCGTGAAAAGGCTTCCGGAGTCTTATCGTACCATTTATAAAAGCGGCGAGGGCAGATATGAGGAGAAAAAATCGGTTTTTATCGCTTCCGTGCGTCATGTGACAGGGGCGGATGAGGCCGCTTCCTTTGTGGAGGAAATCAAGAAGCAGCACTGGGATGCTCGGCATAACTGTTATGCATGGATCCTCGGAAAGGATGGAAGTGCCATGAAGGCATCGGATGACGGGGAGCCATCCGGGACTGCGGGCAGACCGATTCTTGATGTGCTGCAGGGGGCCGGTCTCACCAATGTGTGCATGGTGGTGACCCGGTATTTTGGCGGCGTCCTTCTCGGAACGGGAGGACTTGTAAGAGCATACACCCAGGCGGCGCGTGACGGGATTGAGAAGAGTGTCTGCATAGAGAAAAGAAACGGCATCATTCTGGAAATCCGCGCGGATTATACAGATGCCGGGAAAATACAGTACATGATTGGACAGGATGCAGAAAAAGTGCACATTCTGAATTCGGATTTTTCGGATGTGGTATGCTTTCGCGTGATTCTGCCGGTATCAGACGCAGCGTGGTTTGAGAAAAAAATTGTGGAGGCGACGTCTGCCAGAGCGGAGATACAGGAGATCAGCCAGACCTGGTTTGGACTGGCTGATGGAAAGATCCTGACAGATTCCGAAGACCAGACCTGATGGCCGGGCTTTCGGAATCCGTGCTGGATGATGATGCAGTTTCAGAGATCAGATTTTTTCGGGTTCCGGATAGTCTACACCCTGAGTATCTACGGTCATTGACCGGATGATCTGTGGTTCTACCGGCCGGTCGCCCCAGTCAGTCTTTGTCTCAGCGATCTTATTGACAATATCCATGCCTTCGATGATCCGTCCAAAGGCCGCATACTGACCATCCAGATAATCTGCGGTTTTATGCATGATGAAGAACTGGCTTCCGGCAGAATCGGGATCCATTGCGCGTGCCATGGAAAGCACACCCGGTTCGTGAGAAAGGGTATTCTTAAAGCCGTTCTGAGAAAATTCGCCCTTGATGGAATAGCCCGGGCCGCCGGTTCCGTTGCCTGCAGGATCTCCGCCCTGAATCATAAAGCCGGAAATAATACGGTGAAAGCCAAGCCCGTCATAGAAGCCCTTCTGCACCAGACTGATGAAATTGTTGACAGTGTTGGGTGCCATTTCCGGATAAAGCTCTGCCTTCATGACATCGCCATTTTCCATTGTTATTGTAACGATTGGATTTGACATAGTGCGCTCCTTTATTTTTTGTCCTGTATATGTGATATGTGCTGCTGCGTTCGGGCAGCGTGACAAATGCTGCCGTCGTTTCTGCGCATGACAGCTGCTGCCATTGTTTCCGTAATTGATTATATAGGAAAATGTGTTAAAATAAAAGCCACGAATCAGGACTTTCGGGTATGCCTTTATGCCCGTCAGGATAGCTGTTGAAAGGAAAGATACAGTAATGATTGTTGAAACGCACAGTCCGGAGGAGACGCGTTCCTTTGCAAGAGGACTGGGGGAGAAGGCTGTTCCGGGAACCATTTATACGCTGGACGGTGACCTTGGAACCGGGAAAACCGTCTTTGCGCAGGGACTGGCCGAGGGTCTTGGCATTACAGAGGCGGTGAGCAGCCCGACATTCACGATTGTGCAGGAGTATGACGGGGGCAGGCTTCCGTTTTATCATTTTGATGTATACAGAATTGAGGAGCCTGAAGAAATGGAGGAAGTAGGCTATGACGACTACTTCTATGGCGATGGTGTCTGCCTGATCGAATGGGCGGAGCTGATCCGTGATATTATACCTGATAATGCCATTCACGTAACCATTGAGAAGGACCCTGAGAAGGGATTTGATTATCGGAGGATTACCATTGAAAATACTGGCCATTGACAGCTCGGGCCTTGTGGCATCGGTTGCCGTTCTGGAGGACGATATACTTCTTGCAGAATATACTGTGAATTACAAAAAGACACATTCCCAGACGCTGCTCCCTATGCTGGATGCAATTGTGCAGATGATTGATCTGGACCTGCAGTCAATTGACGCAATTGCCATTTCCAAGGGGCCTGGATCC
>JAJGAH010000238.1 GCA_020844525.1 Eubacterium sp. | reverse complement strand
GAGCTGCATGAGAGAATCCGTGAGCTTTCCATGGAGGCAGGACGGACTGTCAAGGTCGAGGGAAAGGACAACGATCTGCTGGAGAGAATTGCAAATGATCCGATGTTCCATCTGTCTCTGGAGGACCTGCAGAAGTCCATGGACCCGAAGAAATATGTGGGACGCGCACCCTATCAGGTGGATAAGTATCTGAAAGAGGTTGTAAATCCGATTCTCGAGCAGAGAAAAGACCTGCTCGGCATGAAGGCGGAGATTAACGTTTAATTTGTATCAAAAAAATAATCTGCATTAAAGCATATAATCTGTACCGCATGAAATAATCTGCATGAAAGCATATAAAATGTGCCAAAGCATATAATTGCATCAAAGCTCATAAATTGCATCAAAGCAAATAATATGCATCAATGCATATATATATAATGAATAATGGTTAGCAGCCATGCGGTACGGTTTATAGCATATAACTCTATCTGCTGAATTGCCTGCATATTGCCAATGCAGGCGAAGACAAGGAGGACAAAGAATGGTTAAGGCAGTTGTTGGAGCAAACTGGGGCGATGAAGGAAAGGGCAAGATTACCGATACCCTTGCAAACGAGGCGGATATCGTCATCCGTTTTCAGGGCGGTGCCAATGCCGGTCACACGATTGTGAACGAGTATGGCAAGTTTGCGCTTCATACCATGCCATCAGGCGTTTTTCATCAGAATATCATGAACATTGTCGGAAACGGCATGGCGTTCGATATCGATAAATTCCTGCAGGAGCTGGATGACATCACATCTAAGGGCGTACCGACACCGCAGCTGATGATCTCAGACCGTGTGCAGGTCATGATGCCCTATCACGTACAGTTTGATTCCCTTGAGGAGGCAAGACTTGCCGGAAAATCCTTTGGTTCCACCAAGTCCGGAATCGCACCGTTCTATGCAGACAAATTTGCCAAGATTGGCTGGCAGATCAATGAATTTTATCAGGATGATGACGTGCTGATGGAGAAGATCGACCGGATCGCTGACCAGAAGGATGTACTTCTGGAGCATCTCTATCATACAGATCCAATCGACAGAAAGGGCCTTCTCGCATGGATCAAGGAGAGAAGAGACAGAGTAAAGCCTTACCTCGGCAATGTGTCTCTTTATCTGGACAAGGCCATTCATGAGGGAAAAACAATTCTTCTCGAGGGACAGCTTGGTACGATGAAGGACCCAGACCACGGCATCTATCCGATGGTTACATCCTCATCTCCGCTGGCAGGCTACGGCGCCATCGGCGCAGGCATTCCTCCCTATGAGATCCGTCAGACTGTTGTCGTATCCAAGGCATATTCCTCTGCCGTAGGCGCCGGAGAGTTTGTCTCCGAGGTGTTCGGCGATGAGGCGGTAGCGCTCAGAAACCACGGCGGAGACGGCGGCGAGTACGGAGCAACCACAGGACGTCCGAGACGTGTGGGCTGGTATGACTGCGTCGCATCCAAATACGGATGCAGACTCCAGGGCTGTACGGATGTGGCCTTCACCGTACTTGATGACTTGGGATACCTCGATGAGATTCCGGTCTGCGTAGCCTATGAGCTCGATGGAAAGCAGATCACGGAATTCCCGGTTACAAAGGACTTGAAACGCTGCAAGCCGGTATACAAGGTCTTCAAGGGATGGAAGTGCGATATCCGCGGCATCCGCAGGTTTGAGGACCTCCCGCAGGAAGCACAGGACTATGTGAACTTCATCGAGGGCCAGATCGGATATCCGATCACCATGGTTTCCAACGGCCCCGGAAGAGATGACATCATCTATCGGAAGAGTCCCCTGAAGAAATAAGGAAAGACGCAAAAAGGAGCTGAGATTCATGCGCTTTACCGGTATAAGACATCGCCTTGCCATCGGTTTTCTTGCGACGACCATGCTGGTTACCACTGCCGGATGTTCTCTGCCGAACAGTATTGAGAACACGACAGTTTCTGTGGGCGAAGAAGGAAACGTCACGGAAAATATCGTTGAGGCGAAGGATGATGATGACTATACAGAGGATGATCTGAAGCAGTACATTGAGGATGCTGTGACCTCCTATGATTCCGAAAGCAAGGGAGCGGTCAAGCTGGAATCCTGCAGTGTGGATGACAATTCTGTTTCCATCAAGATGTCCTATGCTTCCATGAGTGATTACAGCAGCTTCAACAATGTAAAGGCGTTTCTCGGTACCCTTGCCGAAGCAGAGGAAGCCGGTTTTTCCATGGATCAGAATTTCCTGGATATGTATGGAAATGCAGCCGATCCGGATATATTGTCCGCAAGGGCAAAGGAGTGGAAGGTGCTGATCCTCTCAGAACCGGTTATGGTCAGGCTGCCGGACAAGATTCTGTATGCGACGGATAATGTGTCCATCACTGGAAGACTCACCGCCACAATCAACACCGTTCTTTCCTCCGACAGCAGTACAGAGGGGCAGAACCTGATTTCTGGCACGCAGTCCGTTTCCCCGGCGTCCGTGCAGAGCGGGTCAGACACTCAGAGTGGCTCATCCGTGCAGAGTAGTTCGGACACGCAGGGCAGCGCAGATGTGAAAAGCGGGTCAGATACACAGAGTGAATCAGATACACAGGCGGAGATTGCGAAGCAGGAGAAGGAGAAGAACCTCTCCCGGTATGTCACCGTTTCCGACCGTTATGCCTATATTATTTACAAATAAAATGATGTCAGCGTCAAAGGGAAAGTGCTTAAGAAATTGTCTTAAAATTCGAACATTTGCAGACATGCTAGAAGTACTTGGTGATGAAATTTTGCGTTGTTCAGAAAAAGTCAACTGTCTGAGCTGCAGAATGCAGCAAGTTTTGACTTTTTCTGAACGCTTTTAGCAAAATTGAAGAACCTTAGTACTTCTTGCGTGTCGAAACCGTGAGAATTTCAAGACAATTTCAAAACCTTACATCTTTGATCCTGACATTATAAAATGGTGCAGACGAACGCTGCACAGAATAAATCAAATATTATTCACGATTATTCACGCCGGGCAGGTTCCCGTGCATGACAGCAGATAAAGCATGTAAAAGGAGAACGAAAAAAATGGAAAAGACAATGGATAAAATCATTGCATTAGCCAAGAACCGCGGTTTTATTTACCCGGGCTCTGAGATTTACGGAGGTCTTGCAAATACCTGGGATTATGGTCCTCTGGGTGTGGAATTCAAGAACAACGTAAAGAAAGCCTGGTGGAAAAAGTTCGTTCAGGACAACAAGCTGAATGTCGGTGTAGACTGCGCAATCCTGATGAATCCCCAGACCTGGGTCGCATCCGGACACCTTGGCAGCTTTTCCGATCCGCTGATGGACTGCAAGGAGTGTCATGAGCGTTTCCGCGCGGACAAGCTGATTGAGGACTTCTGCCAGCAGCACGGCATCGAGCTGGAGAACAACAGCTGTGACGGCTGGTCCAATGAGAAGATGATGGACTTCATCCGTGAGCATGAGATTCCCTGCCCGAGCTGCGGCAAGCACAATTTCACAGATATCCGTCAGTTCAACCTGATGTTCAAGACATTCCAGGGTGTTACCGAGGACGCAAAGAATACGGTATATCTTCGTCCCGAGACAGCCCAGGGTATTTTTGTAAACTTCAAGAACGTGCAGAGAACCTCCCGCAAGAAGATTCCCTTTGGTATCGGACAGATCGGAAAATCCTTCCGTAATGAGATCACACCTGGCAACTTCACCTTCCGTACCCGTGAGTTTGAGCAGATGGAGCTGGAGTTCTTCTGTGAGCCGGACACCGATCTGGAGTGGTTCGATTACTGGAGAAGCTTCTGCCACAAGTGGCTCAATGACCTCGGCCTCCCGGATGATGAGCTCAGACTTCGTGACCATGCAAAGGAGGAGCTCAGCTTCTACAGCAAGGCAACCACAGATATCGAGTTCCTGTTCCCGTTTGGATGGGGCGAGCTCTGGGGCATCGCAGACCGTACCGACTACGACCTGAGCCGTCATCAGGAGGTATCCGGAGAGGATCTCACATACTTTGATGATGTGAAGAAGATCAAATATATTCCGTATGTCATCGAGCCGTCTCTGGGTGCAGACCGTGTTGTGCTCGCATTCCTGTGCTCCGCTTACGACGAGGAGGTTCTGGATGCAGAGAAGAACGATGTACGTACCGTTCTTCATTTCCATCCAGCGCTGGCACCTGTGAAGATTGCAGTGCTGCCGCTTTCCAAGAAGCTCAGCGAGTCCGCAGAGAAGGTATTCGATCATCTGGCTGACAAGTACAACTGCGATTATGACGACCGCGGAGCTATCGGCAAGAGATATCGCCGTCAGGATGAAATCGGTACACCGTATTGCATCACCTATGATTTCGATTCCGAGACAGACCATGCGGTTACCATCCGTGACCGTGACACCATGGAGCAGGTTCGTGTGAAGATTGACGAGCTTGATCAGTGGTTTGACGGAAAGTTTGATTTCTGAAGCGCACAGACGGAAGCGTAAAGGAGGGTTTGGTTCATGCAGAGAAAAAAGATAGTTGTAGCCCTTGGGCACAAGGCTCTTGGAAAAACCTTCGCAGATCAGAAGGAAGGCGTAGAGAAGGCCGTTAAGGCGATTGCAGACCTGGTGCAGGCCGGCGCGGGCGTTGTCATCACCCACAGCAATGGCTCCCAGGTGGGTATGATCCACACGGCAATGAATGAATTCACGAAGTCGCATAGTGACTATGTCGGTGCGCCGATGTCTGTCTGCTCTGCCATGAGCCAGGGCTACATCGGCTATGATATTCAGAACTCCCTTCGCGCAGAGCTTCTCAGGAGAGGTATCTATAAGCCGGTTGC
>JAJGAH010000237.1 GCA_020844525.1 Eubacterium sp. | reverse complement strand
AGGCCCTCCCGCTTCTCGGCCTTGGAGGTGTCCTTTGTCAGCTTTGCAAGGGACTCGCCGATTTCACCGGAGAGCTCATCCAGCTTCTCCAGAATACCGGCCTCATAGGATCCGCCCTTGCCGCCAAGCACGGTCTTCTTCTCCGCAGCCTCGCTGCCAAGCTCCTTCATGTACTCAACCAGTCCGCAGGTGAAGTCCTTGCGCACCATCTCTTCCATGGTGAGCGCCTCGATGTGGATGGTCTTGGAGTAGTTCTCCAGGAAGATCTCATATCTGGACTCAATCTCCTCTTTTGTAAATACCTTATGCTTTGTGAAGAGCTCTACATTCTTCTCTGCCAGCAGCTTCGGCATCGCATCCGGAAGGGATTTCAGGTTCTCAAGTCCTCTCTTCTCGGCCTCGGCAATCCACTCATCGGTATAGCCGTTTCCGTTGAAGAGGATTCTCTTATGATCATCCAGGATCTTCTTCAGCAGCTTGTGAATCTCAGCATCCAGATCCTCTGCAGGTACATCCTTCAGGGCATCATAGATGCGGGAGAGGGATTCCGCTACAGCCGTATTCAGAATGATGTTCGGGTCTGCGACAGAAAGGGAGGAACCCGGCATACGGAACTCGAACTTGTTTCCGGTAAATGCAAACGGTGAGGTGCGGTTCCGGTCTGTGGTGTCCTTTGTGATATGCGGCAGAACATGAACGCCCATGCCCATCTGTGTCTTGCCTGTCCCGACAAAAGCAGTGCCATCATCAATGGACTTCAGAACAGCAGCAAGCTCATCTCCTACAAAGATGGAAATGACTGCTGGCGGTGCCTCATTGGCACCCAGTCTGTGATCGTTTCCTGCCGTAGCGACAGATACACGCATCAGGTCCTGATAATCGTCTACAGCTTCAATGACTGCCATCAGGAACACAAGGAACTGGGTATTCTCGCCAGGTGTCTTGCCCGGGTCCAGAAGGTTCTCGCCGGTATCGGTGACAATGGACCAGTTGTTGTGTTTGCCGGACCCGTTGATTCCCTCAAAGGGCTTCTCATGCAGCAGGCAGGCATAATGATGCTTGTCGGCTACCTTTTTCATCATCTCCATTGTCAGCTGGTTGTGGTCAACCGCGACGTTGGCTGTCTCAAAGACAGGTGCCAGCTCATGCTGAGAGGGCGCAACCTCGTTGTGCTTTGTCTTGGCCGGAACGCCGAGCTTCCAGAGCTCCTGCTCCAGGTCATGCATGAACTCGGATACCTTCGGTTTCAGAACACCGAAGTAATGGTCCTCCATCTCCTGTCCCTTCGGTGCCGGTGCGCCGATCAGGGTGCGTCCGCACATCAGAAGGTCCTTTCTCTGCAGGTACATGTCCTTATCGATCAGGAAATACTCCTGCTCGGAACCTACGGTTGTATCGACATGGGTCACTGCCTCATTGCCAAGCAGGTGCAGGACCTTGACTGCCTCCTTGGAAAGCGCCTCCATGGAGCGAAGCAGCGGTGTCTTCTTGTCCAGCGCTTCTCCGCCAAAGGAGCAGAACGCTGTCGGGATATAGAGAGAACCATCCTTGATGAATGCCGGTGAGGAGGGATCCCATGCGGTATATCCTCTTGCCTCGAAGGTTGCTCTCAGGCCTCCGGACGGGAAGCTGGAAGCATCCGGCTCACCCTTTACAAGCTCTTTTCCGGAAAACTCCATGATCACATGCCCGTCTCCGGTCGGAGAAATAAAGCTGTCGTGCTTCTCTGCTGTCAGACCGGTCATAGGCTGGAACCAGTGTGTATAGTGGGTGGCGCCATGCTCAATCGCCCACTCCTTCATTACTGCGGCTACTGTATTCGCCACGTCCAGCTCCAGGTGTGATCCGTTCTTGATCGTCTTCTGCACCGCCTTATACACGTCCTTTGGCAGACGCTCCTTCATGACCTGATCATTGAATACCAGGCTGCCGAAGATTTCTGGAACTGATTTTACAAAATCAAGTCTTTTTTCTTCCACTTCTTGTTCCTCCTGTTCCGGTATTGTATCTCACCATACATTATTTCGATGCATAAGCTGAATACTGCTCCGGAAAGCAGGCTTATGCATTTTTATATTGCACAGGCTGCGGAATTACTCTGTCAGATGCCCGTTATGATGCCTTTGCAGCGCTGATGCAATAAAAAAAGACAGGCATAGATGCTCTACTGATTAAGCATCTTTGCCTGTCATCGATTACTCATTCTATAAGAAGACTGCAAAAATGAAAATACTTATTTTTAACTACATTAGTGCTCATACCAGCCAACCGGGGCTTCCGGATGCAGATTGATGTTGATCTGCTTTGTCTCCTGATACTCATCCAGCCCATGGATGCTGAGCTCTCTTCCTACGCCGCTCTTCTTGTAGCCGCCCCAGGGTGCCTGGCAGTAGGTAGGCTGATCACAGTTAATCCAGGTAATGCCTGCGCGGAGCTCCTTTGTGACGCGGAGCGCTCTGGCGCCGTCCTTTGTGAGCACGGCTCCTGCCAGTCCGTATTCCGTGTCATTGGCCAGATCGATGGCCTCCTGCTCGGTGTGGAAGGTAAGCACACTCAGCACCGGTCCGAAAATCTCTTCCTTTACGATCTTCATATCCGGGGTGCAGTTGTCAAAGACCGTCGGCTCAATGTAATATCCCTTATCGCAGCCGTTCTCCGTGTAGCGTTTTCCACCGCAGACGAGCTTCGCTCCTTCATCGATACCGGCTTTGATATAACCGAGGATCTTGTTCATCTGATCCTCAGATACGACAGGGCCGAGATCCGGGTTCTCCATACCTGGGCCAATTGTGATGTGGGAGGCCCGCTCTGCCAGACGCTTGATAAATGCATCATGGATACCGTCCTGTATGATCAGTCTGGATGTCGCGGAGCATACCTGACCTGCATTGAAGAAGATACCCAGCATCACCCATTCCACAGCTGCCTCCAGATCGGCGTCATCAAAGATCACGACCGGAGATTTTCCGCCGAGCTCAAGGCCGACCTTTTTCAGGTTGCCGGCTGCAGCCCTTGCAATGCCCTGGCCGACTCTGGTGCTGCCGGTAAAGGTAATCATATCGACATCCTCGCTCTCGGCAAAGACGTTGCCGACGTTCGAGCCGCTGCCGAGTACAAGGTTCGCCGTGCCTGCGGGCACACCAGCCTCCTCAAAGAGGCGGAAAAGCTTCGCCGTGGAAAGCGGTGCCTTGGAGCTTGGCTTGAAAACGAGAGAATTTCCTGCTGCCAGGCAGGGTGCCAGCTTCCAGCATGACATCAGAAGCGGATAGTTCCAGGGTGTAATCTGTGCGCAGACGCCCACCGGCTCCTTGATTGTCATATTAAACATTTCGCCGAACCCGCGGTTCGTATCATAGATACCACCCTCGGGCTTATCAATCAGCCCTGCATAATAACGGAAGCAGGCCGCAGCGTCTGCCACATCGCCCTCTGCCTCACGCAGCGGTTTTCCATTGTCCAGCGTATCTGTAACTGCCAGATCATGGGCATTGGCATCAATCAGGTCTGCCACCTTGAAGAGAATAGCTGCACGGTCCACCGCTGCCATATCTCTCCATGTGCGGTCTGTATAGAAGGATTTTTTTGCTGCTGCGATCGCTTCCTCTGCATCTGCCGGAACGCTGTCGGTCACGACACCGATTACACTGCCGTCCGCCGGTCCGATCACATCCTCTGTCTTGCCGGATATGGATTCCTTCCAGACACCGCCGATATAATTCTTTACAGTTTCCATCCACGTCCTCCGTTTCTACCTGCATCATCATGCAAAGTTCAAAAGATACCTCATGAAATTGTCTTGAAATTCTCACGGTTTCGACACGCAAGAAGTACTATGGTTCTTCCAGCATGTCTGCAAATGTTCGAATTCCAAGACAATTTCTTTTGCATTTACCTTTTGATCCCATATCATGATGTTGGAATCAAAAGTATTTATGGGCTCAGGCCTTCTGTGAAGCTCTTACATCTGCAAGAGACTCATCCAGTCTCTCGATAACGTCTTTGATGTCCTGATCGGAAATAACAGCTGTCGGCTCGAAACGAATTGTCTTCGCATTGACCAGTGTACCTGCTGTCATGACTCTGCGTGCGAACAGTCCCTTTGCGGTAGCGTATCCAAGCTCACAGCTCTGGAACTCTACAGCAAGCATCAGGCCTTCGCCGCGGACCTCCTGAATGATATCCGGATATTTCTCTGCCATGGACTGCAGTCCAGCCTTGAGGACCTTGCCCTTCTCTCTGCAGACACCCGGAATATCGTTCTTGAGCATGTAGCGGATCGTGGCAAGAGCTGCAGCGCAGCATACCGGGTTGCCGCCGAACGTCGGAGAACCGAGCAGCCACGGGTTGTCAATCAGCTGCTGTCCCCACATCTTCGGCTTGAAAATGATACCTGTGATCGGCATGATGCCGCCGCCGAATGCCTTACCAAATGTCATGATATCCGGTGTGACACCCTCTGCCTCGCATCTCCACATCGTACCGGTACGGCCCATTCCGGTCTGGATCTCATCGAAGATCAGCGCTACGCCTGTCTCATCACAGATCTCACGGAGTGCCTTCAGATAGCCCTTTGGCGGAACGATGACGCCGGCCTCACCCTGAATCGGCTCAGCAATGACAGCGGCTACTTTCTCACCGACTGCCTGCAGGTTCTTGATCGCCTTGCGCACATCCTCTGCGTTACCATACTGTACATGCTGTACCTGCTGTACCATCGGGGTGTAGGGAACACGGTAGGTATCCTTGCCGCCTACGGAAATGGCACCCATGGACTTTCCATGGAAAGCGCCGACCATGGAGATATACCATCTGCCGCCGGTTGC
>JAJGAH010000236.1 GCA_020844525.1 Eubacterium sp. | reverse complement strand
GGTCAGGTTCTGCAACGGTCTGCTCTGATGCATTATCCGTGTTATCCGTGCTCTGCTCCGTCCCGTCAAGTCCGATCTCCTCGGTCCTGGTGGTATCATTCTGATTCACATCTGTAACAGTATCTGTATTCTGATCAGAAGCAGACGCATCTGTATTCTCGGTCGCTGTTTCCTGCACCGGTGTATCCTCGGCAGCGCGAAGGTGGACATTGGATGTAATGCCGCTGGCCGCCACCATGGATATGGAAAGAAACAGTGCCATCCATTTTCGGAATGTGTTCTTCTTTTTCATCGTTTTCTCTCCTCCCGTTTCTTTGCCTTACCGTCAGTGTCTGGAAGCTCTTCTTCTGCGAATGAGCACGAACAGCGCAACCGCACAGGCTGCAATCGCCGCAATACCTGTTGCAATGACTGCAATGTTTCTTGCCGAACTGCTGTTGTCCTTCTCTGAATCCAGCTTGATGTTGCTCTCAGGTGTCTGAATGTCATCTGCGTTCACACCATCAATGGAGGCATCTGCGGAATTGTCTGTGCCGTTATTGTTATCTGTGCCAGTCGTTGTGGTCGTCGTATCTGTGCCTGTTGTCCCTGCAGTGTTCTGACCGTTGCCTGCGGTATTGCCGCCTGTTCCGGTTCCTGCATTATTCGCAGTGCCGTTATTCGCTATATTGCCGGCTGGCACCGGAGCGATCGCCGCACCGGTAGAATCATTGGTGGATACGATGTTGCTCACACCGGTTGCCGTATTGGTCATAACCGTCCGGGTGATTCCCGGGATGACCCGATACGTTGTTCCGCCATCCGTGACGGTAACCTCCTGAACCTCTTCCCTTGTAAGAACAACCTTCTGGAACTCTGTATTGTTCTGGTCGTAGTAGTAGACCGTGTAGGTTTCCTTCGGAGAGTAGAAGTTGTGGTCTGCATAAGCTACCTGGCCGGCTACCCGGAGATAGTGGATACCGTTTGCGTCCAGGCTGTCCGGAAAATCGATTCTCGTGTCCCCCTCGGATGTAACGGTCTGTGTCTTACTCTGGATTACATTTCCATTTGCGATATCTACGTACTGGATGTTGATGTCCCTGGTCCTGATCTCTGAGGAATTGCTGTACCCATCGGGATCGTAGTAGATATAGGTCGTATGGTTTGTATCCGTATATTTATGTGTATACTGCTTGTCGAAGGCCTTATTGATTGTGTATTTGGATCCGTTTACCTCGATCGTCTGATCCGGTGTGAATGTGGCTGCGTTATCCTTGTTGGCTGCCGTCACCTCAACTACCTTGGAATCGATGCAGCGGTTTGTCTCGGAGTTGTACAGCAGGATGTACCAGTTGTAGCTCTTGTCCGAATCCGCCGTCTGCTTCTGATAACGAATGCTGTAGGTTCTGGTCGTATCTCCCACCTCATGGGTGATCGTCGTATCATCTACCGCCTCATAGTTCATGGTTTCTTCTCCGCTTGTAACGGAAAATGCCTCAGGCGCGTAGAAGATATATTTCTTATTGTTCACGTAAAAGCTTCTGGAGGTAATGGTGTTTCCGCCGTCAGCATCGACATAATTGACTGTGACGGTGTAATTGGTGTCACTGTCTGATGCCAGCTTGTAGTAGACATTCACCACAGAGGTATCTGTGCTGTCATCTGCCTTGGATGACCGGGTGTATACCCTGCTGCCCGGATTGAGCGTCTCCGGTATCTTGTCCTCCGAACCGGTAAATGTATACAGAAGCACGCCATCCTCTGTCATACATTTATATGTCTTCTCGGAAGTTGATGAATCTGTATGCTTCTTATAGGTAAAGGTCATATTCCCCGTTATGGCAGCAGCCTGCGTTGACTGCAGCGACGGTGAATCCGCACTGAGGGCACCAGCCGGTCCTTTCACAATGTCATAATCCACACCGTCCTTATAATAAGTAGAACGAACGGAGATATCACCGGAGGGTCCCCAGGTCTGTCCATCTGAAGCGGAAAATATATCCAGGACATTTCCGCTCTCATCCACAAACGTAATGGTATATTTTCCTGCAGTCTCATCTGAAGCGGATGTCACGGTCACGTTTTCGCCGGAGCTGTCCGCCGCCCATACCGGTGCAGGTGCTGTCAACAGGGAAGCTGACAGTACGATTGCCGAAGCCATCACTAGAACATTTCTGTGTTTTCCCTTTGCCTTCATATGAATCACCCTTGATCGCCCTTTCTCATTCCTAAAAATCCTGTGAAGCTGCACGCGGAGAAGATGCGTGCTTAACGTGTATTCCCGGCTTGTCCAGATTGATGGATCGATGTCCTTCTGCGAGTTTCACAATCCTTCTGGTTGCATTGGAAACGTTTCCAAAAACAAGCCACAGTCAATCGCCGTTCTTTTCAAAAACAAAAACGGATACTCCTGAAATCATTTTCGCCTGCATGTAATAAATCTGACTGAACCATATTCCCGCCCTCCCAAAAAGTTCTCAAAACGCGCACCACGAAATCATTTTCGAAAAATAGAAAAAATGAAAAGCGAGGCTGTTCTTCGCTTTTTCACATGATGTCATCAAACTATGGGTATCAGTCCGGTTCGCGCAAATATGATCTATTTGGCAAATTTTGGCTTATAAATTTACATACATTGTCCTATTTAATATAGCATAGCATCTTTTTCCATGTTTGCAAGTATGAAACGGACTTTTTTGTGGGAAATTTGTCCTATTTTGAGTAAACTTTCTTTTATTGCTCTTCCATACACGTATTGGATCCTGTTGGTATTGCTTACCAGAACGGATGTCTCCCGTATACAAAAAAACACTGTGTAAATACCGGTATGCATTTACACAGTGTTTCATTTCTACGAATCTTAAATTGTTTTATCAGTTGCCCTGGATCATGAAGTCCATGAGTGCCTTGATATCATCCGGCTCGGAAGCTACAATCTCAAGCTCCGGGATGGAAGCCTCATTGGAAAAAATATTTGCCAGTGATACATACTGGCTGAGCTTTGACTTCAGGTTCAGTCTGTCGCCCTCAGCAGTTACAAGCTCTACACGGCCCTTGCACTGATCGATTACCTTAAAAAATGCGTTTACATCCTTAATGTTCTGCAGTTTCATGTTCTTGCACCTCCAATACCTGTTTCATGCTGCATAAAAGATGAACGGTTTCCTATACCGCTTTCTATCATAGCATGAATTCAGGATGAATTGAAGAAAATATTTCGACAGATTCGCAGAATTTTCCGGCAGAGTTACTCGCCGGTATTATCTGAATATCCGGTATTCCCCGTGCTGCTGTATTGATCTGAATAGCCGCTGTTGTCCGCATAACCGGAATTATCGGTATAACCGTAGGTGCTCTGCGTACCGTAGGTGTCAGTCCCCGTTCCTGTTGTGCCATCGGTGGTATTCGTGCCTGTGGTGCCAGACCCTGTAGTGCCAGAAGTGGTGCCTGACGCTGTGCCGGTCTGGGCCGTTCCTGCTGCTGTAGAGGTATCCGTGGAAGCAGACGCATCCGAATAGGAAGCTGTCTCTCCTGTTGGTACGCCATATACATCCACCTCATTGATGCAGGTGTCATCATATGCTGTGCCCTTATACACCGCATCGATGATCATCTTGATCTCCGAGGCCTTTACGTCTCTGGAAAGCTCTACACAAAACTCCTTCTTCTCATCCGGGAAAGTAACCTGTACACTCTGATCTCCGATCTCAAAGGTCATCGTCTTCGGACGGTTATTCATCGTGTAATTATCGTCGGTGTTGTACCAGTTTCCAAGCCGAAGCACCAGAAATCTCACCTTATAAACCTGATCCAGCTGATAGGTGATGCTCTCTCCGATTCCATCCCCATCGACGCCATCCTGCCAGCTGCTGTCCTTGGACCCGTCGTACAGCACATGCGGCGTATTGTCTATACCGTCCTGTGAAATCGTAGAGGTCGCCGTGGCATTGGAAACGGTCACCTGCGAATAACCGAGCAGATCAATCTGAGACTCTCTGTCTTCATCCACGATGGAAGCAGTCACTGCATCATTTTCCGAAGAGGAAAAGGTCGAAGAAGAAGCCACAACTTCCACGGAAGCAGAAGAGGATTCAGAAGAGGAGGCCGCGGCCACCGCCTCTGTAGGTGTCGGCGTTGCATGGATTGTAACCTTTTGGGGCTCATCCTTCTCAGTGTTTTTCAGGAGCTTCGAAATGCCGAACATTGCGCCGATGCCCGCTGCCAGAATCACGGCAACCAGGACCACGCCCGTCACAAGCAGCTGCTTCTCCCGCTTTCTCACCCGTACCTTGTCAAGCCGTCTCCCGCAGCGGGAGCACCGCCTCGCATCATCTGGATTATCTTCACCACAATATGGACATCTCATAATACTCTTGTCTCCCAGTTATCCGTTTTCCGTATATCCTTATTACTCAAATTGATTCCTGCATGCTTTCCGCTGCATGACTTCTGCTGTATTCTGATCACATCGGGTAAAATACCATTCTATCAGCCAGCCGTCATGAGGAATGCGTCTCTGTTCTCTCACTTCACGCTATGCAGGTTTTTCAAGTTTTTCACAATTTTGTTACGCGTACTTCTTTCTCAAATCGCTCGAAATTCTCTCTTGTACACAGCTGTGTACCGTCCCGGACCAGCGACCCATCGGCGGCAATCACACCATACCGTAGAATTTCCGAAAGCGGAGGTCCCTGCTCCAGTGCCATGCACATACCGGCCACCATGGAATCTCCTGCGCCCTGGGTACTCCGCACCTCGAGCACGGTGGGGGCACAGAACCAGGCTTCTTTTTTATCGACCAGCATTGCCCCTTCCTTTCCCATGGAGAGGCAGATCATCTGCACAC
>JAJGAH010000235.1 GCA_020844525.1 Eubacterium sp. | reverse complement strand
GAAATCAGGAAGTGGAGGAGTTGTTTTCAATGAGTCAGAAAAAGGTCGACTTATATAAGGAAGAGAAGAGAAACCGCAAGAAGATCATGAAGAGAGAAAAGATCCGCTCTGTCCTTACAATCGTTGCAGTGGTAGCTGTTTTTGGTGCCCTGATTGGCTGGTTCAGCTGGGCTGTATATAATAATGTGAAGGACAACCAGGACAAAACCGCGACCGCAACGACAACAGAACTGGATCTCTCGGATATCGAAGCTTATAACTCGTCACTGAGTGAATATGTTGCAAATCAGGAGGCGGGTACAGACAGTAGTTCTTCTTCCAGCAGCGCGTCTGGTGACAATGCTGTGACAGGTACCTCTGCCGGAACCTCCGCAGTCAGTACATCCTCTGCAGGCTGACAGCTGAAAAGATTCGACTAAAAAAGCCGTTTCCCAAAATGGGAAACGGCTTTTTTTCGATTGAACTGATTATTACGTGTGCAAACACTTGATGCGTAACTTACAATATATATAAATCGATGCTTCAAAATGCTGTAACAAGAAAAGCAATTCTTTCGATGGTTTGGTTGTATAGTTGCTTGTGATCCGGATCCGGAAATTACAGCTTTACTACGTTAGCTGCCTGCATTCCCTTTGCGCCTTCTACCAGATCATAGGAAACAGCCTGGCCCTCGTCCAGAGATTTGAATCCTTCACCCTGGATAGCGGAGAAGTGAACGAATACGTCCTTTCCATCCTCGCCTGTGATAAAACCATAGCCCTTTTCAGCGTTGAACCACTTTACAGTTCCCTTGTTCATTTGAAGTACCTCCATACTAACTTAAAAAATAAAGAATCGGTGATGTCTCCACCGTGATTTGATTATAGATTTAAGAGATGCAAAAGTCAAGAATCTTTGCACAATTCAGCACCATTTTCAAACCGAAAAAAATAATGCAAAAACCGGAATTGCTTAGGATAATAAGGGCAGAGACCGCCACAAGCAGTATTTTTTTAATCCACAGTTTGCCGCAATTTACGCATGTAAAAGCGGAATCCTTGAATTCTCCTGCATCATCTTGTATACTGTAAACGAAAAAAATGTGCCGGAACTGGAACCGAAAAGATCCCACTTATTGAAAGGCAGAAATTGATATGAAGACAATTCTGGTCAGAAATGGCAGACTGATTGATCCTGATACACATTTTGACGGTGCTGCGGATATTTTCCTTAAAGAGGGCAGGATTGCCCGCGTAGCAGAGCACATCCGAGAAGAGGCTGACATCGAAATCAACGCAAAGGGCATGTGGGTTATGCCTGGTCTGATTGATATGCATGTACATCTTCGGGATCCCGGTTTTACCTGGAAGGAAGATGTGATAACCGGATCCAAGGCGGCGGCAAGGGGTGGTGTCACTACCGTGATTGCCATGCCGAATACAAAACCGGTCTGTGACAGTCCGGACCGTGTGGACTATGTAGTGCATAAAGCAGAGCATACAGCCCCCGTTCATGTGCTGCAGACAGGCGCTGTCACGGAAGGACAGAAGGGGGAAAGGCTTGCGGATATACACGGCATGGTGGCACATGGTATTCCCGCGGTTTCAGAAGACGGAAAATCCGTCATGAATGCAGAGCTTGCCCGGGAGGCAATGAAAATCTGCAGGGGAGAGAACATCCCGTTTCTGGACCATTGCGAGGACCGCAATCTGGTACAGGGCGGCTGTGTGAATGAGGATGCCGTATCAAGAAAAGAAGGGCTTAAGGGAATTACCAATTCCGTGGAAGATGTAATTATCGCCAGGGATATGATCCTAGCGCATGAAACCGGTGCGCATCTTCATCTCTGCCATTGCTCCACAAAGGGAAGCTATGAGATGCTGAAGGCGGCGAAGGAAAAGGGATGGGACGTGTCCGGTGAGGTCTGCCCCCATCATTTTGCACTTACCAGCAGCGACAGGGTTCCCGGAGATACCAATTACAAGATGAATCCGCCCCTTCGCACGGAGGAGGATCGTAAGGCACTCTGCCAGGGGCTTGCAGAAGGCGTTTTTGAGGTGATCAGTACGGACCATGCGCCCCACAGCCGTGAGGAAAAGGAACAGTCCATGGAAAAAGCCCCCTTTGGCATATCGGGACTGGAGACTTCTGTCTCTCTTACCATTACATATCTGGTGAAGACGGGTATTCTTACGCCAATGCAGATGGCAGAACGGATGAGTGGAAATCCGGCCAGAATCCTTCATCTTGACGGCAGAGGGAGTCTTGCAGAAGGAAAAGAAGCTGATCTCACAATCATTGACCCTGAAAAAGTATACACAATTGATGCGAGGGATTTTGAATCCAGAGGAAGGAACACCCCATTTGATGGCTGTGAAGTGACCGGTCAGGTGCACACGACAATCTGCGGGGGAAAGATCGTCTATCAGAAAGGAAGAGTTTATTATGATTAACCGTCTGATTCAGAAAATCAGAGAGAAGAATGCTCCTGTCGTTGTGGGTCTGGACCCTATGCTTTCCTATGTGCCGGAGAAGCTGCAGAAAGCTGCATTTCATGAATATGGTGAAACCCTTGAGGGCGCGGCGGAAGCAATCTGGGCGTTTAACAAAGCCATTGTAGATGCCACCTGTGATCTGATACCTGCTGTAAAACCGCAGGCAGCAATGTATGAACAGTTTGGTGTTCCGGGCATGGCTGTCTATGAGAGGACGATCTCCTATTGTCAGAGCAAGGGCCTGATTGTCATTGGAGACGTGAAAAGAGGAGATATCGGGTCTACCTCAGAAGCCTATGCCATTGGGCACCTCGGTCATGTCAGGGTGGGTGATCAGGAATATTCCGGATTTCATGAGGACTTTGCCACAGTGAATCCTTATCTCGGAAGTGACGGTATCAGGCCTTTTCTGAAGGTCTGCCAGCAGGAGAAGAAGGGTATATTCGTGCTCGTAAAAACCTCCAATCCCTCAAGTGGAGAATTCCAGGACCGCATTGTGGATGGAAAGCCGCTCTATGAGCTGGTCGGAGAGAAGGTAAATGAATGGGGCAGTGAGGTCATGGGTGAGCGTTACAGCTATGTGGGCGCTGTGGTGGGCGCCACTTATCCGGAGCAGGGCAGGGTTCTGCGCCACATCATGCCGAATACGATGATTCTGGTTCCGGGATACGGAGCACAGGGAGGAAAAGGCTCCGATCTGGTGGACTTTTTTGATGCAGACGGACTTGGCGCCATCGTGAATTCCTCCAGAGGCATCATCTGTGCATATAAAAAGGAAGCCTATTCCGGATACGGCGAGGACCATTTCGCAGACGCATCCAGAGCGGCTGTGATCGATATGATCCGGGACATCAACGGGGCTCTTGAGGCAGCAAAGTAAACGGTGATAATACCTGAAAGGACAAACGCAAGATGAAGAGAAAGGAAACCGCAGCCATCCTACGCCAGGAGCGGATCAGTGACGGCATTTATGATATGCTTCTGGAAGCTCCTGAAATCGCACGGGATGCTGTACCTGGACAGTTCGTAAATGTATTTCTCCATGATAAGAGCAGACTTTTACCTCGTCCTATCAGCCTGTGTGAGATTGACCCTGTCAGGAATACACTGCGTCTGGTATATCGTGCAGCCGGAGCGGGAACGACAGAGATGTCCAGGATGAAGGCGGGTGATTCCCTGCAGCTCATGGGTCCGCTTGGGAATGGCTTTCCGCTGGAAGAGGCAGCCGGAAGGCATGTATATCTTATTGGAGGAGGAATAGGCATACCTCCGATGCTGGAAACTGCAAAGGCCCTTTCCGGCAGTGCGGCACTGGCTGAGGAACAGCGGGATGTGATTAACGATGAAGAACGGGTGTCTGGCAAATCCGACGGGGTCAATGCCAGGATCCGGGACACCATAGTCACCAGTGTGCTCGGGTACCGCAGAGACTGCTTCCTGAAGGACGAATTTGATCATTTTGGCGAAACACTGGTTGCTACGGAGGACGGGTCCACCGGCACACGGGGAACTGTTCTGGACGCAATCTGCCAGGATGGGAGAAAGCCGGATGTTATTTTCGCATGCGGACCACTCCCGATGCTGCGCGCACTGAAACACTGGGCAGAAGAGAATAATGTCCCCTGCTGGGTTTCCATGGAAGAACGGATGGCCTGCGGTATCGGTGCCTGTCTTGCCTGTGTGTGCCAGACGAAGGATGTCGATGGGCATTCCCATGTCAGAAATGCCAGAGTCTGCAAGGATGGGCCGGTGTTCAATGCATCCAGACTGGATCTGTGACCACGGTCTGACTGCTGCCTGTTACCTGTCATTTATCCGGAGGATACGATGAATATGGATGAGAAAAAGAACAGACTACGTGTAAATATTGCCGGAGTAGAATTGAAAAATCCGGTCATGACTGCGTCAGGAACCTTCGGATCCGGCGAGGAATACAGCGAGTGGACAGATCTGAACCGGCTTGGCGCAGTGGTTACAAAGGGCGTAGCAAATGTACCCTGGCCGGGCAACCCGACCCCACGGGTCGCGGAGGTCTATGGCGGTATGCTGAATGCCATCGGTCTTCAGAATCCCGGGATTGACGTATTCTGCAAAAGAGATATTCCCTTTTTGAAAAAGTATAATACCAGGATCATTGTCAACGTATGCGGTCATTCCATTGAGGAGTATACCGAGGTGGTTGAGCGTCTGGCGGAAGAACCGGTTGATATGCTGGAAATCAATATTTCCTGCCCGAATGTCAGGGAAGGCGGTATTGCATTCGGAACAGTTCCTGCAGTTGCGGAAAAGATAACCAGAGCCTGCAAGGATGTGGCAAAGCAGCCGGTGATCATGAAGCTCAGCCCAAATGT
>JAJGAH010000234.1 GCA_020844525.1 Eubacterium sp. | reverse complement strand
AGAGACTGTTTGCAATTACATCGAAGCAGCTTTCGTTCGGCATTGAACGGGAGGTTCTGGTGGATGACCTGACGTACTATTTTGACTCTCCGATGGCGGCAGAGCCTGCTCTTGACGAGGATGTGGATACCACGGGCATGAGTGCCAGGGACAAGGCCAATCTGATTCTGCGCCGCCTTGAATCATATGGCTGGATCTATATCGATGTGGATCACAGCTATGTCCAGAGAGTGAACTTCCGCGATTATGCGGTTACGATGATCAAGACCCTCCAGAGTATTGCCGGCGGCAAGAAAACCGAGTACCAGGGCTATATCTACACCATTTACAATCTGGTCAGGGCAAAGGAAAATCCTGGCGTCGGGCTATTGCAGATTGTAGAGAACACGGATGCCCTGATCACCGGCCTCAAGACGCTCAATGCAAACATCAAAAAATATATCGATGATCTCACGAAACACCAGACGATACAGGAGATCATGGATGCGCTGCTGAACGATTATTACACGAATGTGATTGACAAGGCCTATCATCGTCTGGTGACAAGTGACAATGTGTCGAAATTCCGGCCGGAGATTCTGGACCGCCTGGAGGCAGACGCGCGGAGCAGGAGGTTTTTGGATCAGGCAGCGAGGGAGATTTCCGATATCCGGGAGATACCTGTCGAGGAGGCAGGAAATCTGGCGCTGGATTATCTGCATCAGGTCATGACAGCGTTTCGGGACATGGACACCATTCTGGAGGAGATCAACCAGAAGAATACAAAATATCAGGGAGCGGCCATTGCAAGAGCAAAATTTCTGCTGACAAGCTCAGAAGACCTTCGTGGACAGCTGAAAAATATTGTCACGCGTCTGGGAGAACGGATGCGGGAGGAGGAACTGGATCCGTCCGGCATGTATGAGCTGGAGGAGACCGACCGGCTGATCCGGATTTTTTCCT
Source organism: Eubacterium sp. (assembly GCA_020844525.1). GTDB lineage: Bacteria > Bacillota > Clostridia > Lachnospirales > Lachnospiraceae > Bilifractor. Next base: position 3,888 of record JAJGAH010000234.1, on the reverse strand, counting down.
GGAAATTTCTGGATATGGATTCCCTGTACGCGCCGATTGAGGGCAGGAAAGAGTTTGTGCCTCAGGACATTGAGATCGCTGAAGTGGATGAGGCAGAGCGTATTGCCAAGCGGCTTCGTATGAAACAGAAGCTGGAAAATGTCCTCAGTCCCGGGAAGATAGAAAATTATGTGCTTCTCTGTATGGGAGATCGCAGGGAAATATATGCATCTGAGATTCTGAAGATGGAAGACAATTCCGGCAGTGAGACAGCCGGGAAACAGTCAGCTGATGCAGGCAGTGAGACAGCCGGGAAACAGTCGGATGAAGAACTTGCAGGTAGTGAGACAGCAGTACGGTCTGCCTACTCGGATATGGAACGTTTTATCCGTATCATTTATATCCGGCTCTATGGACAGCGTAAGAGAATGCTGTACCGCATCGTACCACAGGAGACGGTATCCATGAAGGGGTACAGATTCAGGGATTTTTTGATTGTCAGAAAGGACCAGAGATAACGTGGATTTATTTGAAGGCATGTCCAATAAGGACAGAGATCAGTTTCGCCGGGTTTGCAGCCGCCTCCTCTCCATGTGTTTCATCTGCAAGAAAAATGAGAGCACGCGGAACGATTATTTTTTTATCATGCGGCAGCGGCCGGTTTTTGAGCATTACTTTGATATTCTGGGCCTTTCTATGGAGATCAGTGAGCAGTATGGTGTGATTCAGCTTGTCAGCCGGGACGGATCCGCTCATGTGCAGCTGAAACTGATCGATTCCCTTGTGCTGCTGATCCTCCGTATTCTCTATGATGAGAAGAAGCGGGAGCTCTCACTTTCTGATGTCGTTGTGAATGTCGGGGATATACAGGAAAAGTATCTCTCCATGAAGGTGCGGAACAAGCAGATTGACAAGACCTCCATGAATAATGCGCTCCGTACGTTGAAGCGGTATAACGTGATTGATACGCTGGATCGGGACCTCTCGCAGGAGGACGCAAGAATTCTGATCTATGACTCAATTCTGATGGCGGTGCGTGTGGAGGATATTCAGAAGGTGTCGGAGCTGGTGGACCAGTATCGGAAGGACAGAAAGGAAGAGTCGGATGAAGACACTGCAGCGGATCAGGCTGATTAACTGGCACAGATTCACGAATGAGACGATAGAATTGTCAGACGCCACTCTTCTGTCCGGAGAGAATGGTGCGGGAAAATCCACGATTCTTGATGCAATTCAGCTGGTAATCACCGCGAGCAAGAATAATTTTAACAAGGCAGCCCAGGATAAGGGAAAGCGTACACTGAATACCTATATCCGCTGCAAGACCGGTCGGGAGGACCGTCCCTATGAGAGGACTGGTGAGCTTTCTGCCCATGTTGCTCTGGAATTTTACGATGAGCAGCGGAAAAATCCGTTTATCATCGGTGTGGTTATGGATTCTGCTTCTGAGGAGAAGGAACCGAATACGGTCTGGTATCTGATCGAGCGGAGAAACTTAGAGGATGAGATGTTTTTCAAAGGGACGCAGGTCAGAAGCATCTTTTCTTTTCATTCTTCTAACGGCAAGGCGATCCGGCAGTGGTGTACGACGCAGCGGCAGGCGCAGCAGATGCTTCTGCAGCGCTTTGGAAGGCTGGAGAGCAAGTTTTTTACGCTGATTCCAAAGGCGCTGGCGTTCAAGCCGATTTCCGATATCAAGGACTTTGTTTACTCCTATGTCCTGGATGAGAAGGCAGTCAATATCGATGCGCTCAGAGAAAATGTGCGAAGCTATCAGGACTTGACCCGGACGCTTGAGGATGTGCGGAAGCGTATCGCAGAGCTGGAGGCGATCAATGATAAGTATGAGCAGGTCAATCACTGCATCAGAATCGACCAGTACCAGGAATATTATCTGGCGCGTGTGGAGCAGGACATTCTGAAGGAGAGGATCCAGGAACTTGAGGCGGAAATGCAGCGGGAGGCAATCCGTGAGCAGGAGCTTCTTCGAAGACTGGAGGAACAGAATCAGGCGATCCGTACAAAGGAAGAGACCATCACGGCGCTGCAGGTAGAGCTGAACTCCAATACGGATTACCAGGCATATCTTGAGCTCGACAAGAAAAAACAGGAGCTGGAGGAGAGGCTGAAGGAAAATCTTCCCGAGGTAAAAAAGCTGAGGAAAGATGCTGCTGAGGCAATTAAGCTGATGCAGAAACTCGCGAAGCAGGAGGCGGTTACAGGAACGCTCGCGCCCTGTGTGGGATCTTATCAGGACCTCCTTGCGAACCTCGAAAAGGAAGACAGCCTGGTGGAGCTCCGTGACACACAGGAGCAGGCCCTTCAGTATAAGAAAGAACTCTATGATGCGGTGGTCCGCCAGGAAGGGACAACATCTGTGAAAATCCATGACGGCGAGGAGAAGGGAAAAAATCTCCGTCATGAGATACGTGAACTGGAAAATCACAAGATGGTGTATCCGCCGGAGGTTCTGCGTCTGAAAGGATCGATAGAGGACCAGTTCAGAAGAAACGGGCGGAAGGATGATGTCCGCATTCTCTGCGAACAGCTGGAGATTACCGATGCTTCCTGGCAGAATGCAGTGGAAGGATACCTGAATACCCAGCGTTTCTATCTGCTGGTATCACCGGAAAATTTTGATCTCGGGACAAATGTCTATGACAGACTCCGCAGGGAGCACAAGGCCTATGGCGTCGGTCTGATCAACACGGACCGGCTGGAGGGATATGATGAGGCACCGGAAGGTTCGCTGGCAGAGAAGGTGACGTCCAAAAACCTCTATGCGCGCCGGTATGTCAACATGGTGCTTGGAAAGGTCCATTGTGTCAGCCGTCCCGAGGAACTGAAGCTGTATCCGGTTTCTATTACAAAGGGCTGCATGCGCTACCAGAACCATGTGGTAAGTGCTATCAGGCCGGATATATTCAAAACGCCTTATATCGGTGCAAAGGCATATGAAATTCAGCTGAAGAATAAAAAAGAGGAGCTTTCTGCCCTGACGGAGGAGCTGGAAGCGCTCAGAGCGAGGAAACAGGAAGAAGATCGTACCGTCAGATACCTGGACACATCGCTGGATATGGAGATCAAATATCATCTGCATTATATTGAGGACAGACGCCGCGATCAGGCTTCTCTGGAAAAAATTCTTTCAGACAGAAAAGCTCTGGATGCCAACAAGACGCTGCTGGAAAAAGAGATCCGTCTTCAGGAGCTGAAGAAGGAAAAGCTGAAACTGGAGGATGAGAAGAGCGGAATCGACCGGAAGATCGGAAGCACAAGGGAGAAGCAGGAAAACGATGGGGGAATGATCCGTAATCTGAAGGAAGAGGCTTCGGTGAGCGGGGAAAAAATCCAGAAGCTGATTGAAAAGCTGGGAGATTCCTGTCAGGAGACGGAGGAAAATTATCAGAAGGAAAAGCAGAAGCGAAATTCTCTGGAATCCTTCCGGAATGGATTTGAAAATGCCAGAAAGGCAAATGAGACCAGACGGCAGACATATGAAAAGGATCTGGAGGAGCTGATGCGCCTCTACAAAATCGCCCATGATTTTGGTGCGCCAGCGGTTTATGACGGATACCCGGCCTTCCACAATGAGTATATCCGTCTGAAGGAATCCCGGCTTCTTGAGTATGAGGACCAGGTGGCAAAGGCAAGGCAGGCTGCGGAGGAAGAGTTCAGGGAGCAGTTCCTCTCCAAGCTGCAGGAAAATATCAAGCAGGCCCGGCAGGAGTTTCGCGAGCTGAACCGTGCACTGAAGGATATTCATTTTGCCCATGAGCAGTATGAATTCCAGTATGCGCCGAAGGCAAGTCTTGGAAAGTACTACAGTATGATCATGGATGACTTCAATGTTATGCAGGGTGAGTCCATCTTCTCCGGAACATTTGAGGCCAACCACAGAGAGGTGAT
>JAJGAH010000233.1 GCA_020844525.1 Eubacterium sp. | reverse complement strand
AAACAACTCCTCCACTTCCTGATTTCATGGAGCTCCGGCAAAAGCTCAATGAAATTAGTATACAACAAATCCATCCCGATGCAAAGCAAAAGAAGAGAAAAACAAGATGAAACACCTCTGTTTTCCCTGCTAAATGTTTGAAATAACGTATTAATACTCTCTCGGTTTTTATGATCTCAATCTTCCCGTAAGCAAAAATGCTGTCATATAGAATGGTAACGCAAGAGCCAGAACGAATACATAGCGCAGACTAAACGCAACCGGTGCAGCCAGCATGATTGTTAACCATGATAAGATCGCCGGTAACAGGAAGAACAGCTGTCCTGGACCGGAAGTTAACCAGATCAGGTAAACTGACAGAAGCATGAGCCAGAATAACGTACCAGCATCTGGAAAAAGAATCTTGTGCGAAGCACTCAGGTCAATCCCTGTCCATTCCAGAATTTTATCCGTGCGAACGAATCCAAACGAATTTTTTCCTACATAGTTGTCAGAATACCCATAGGAGCTGTGGGTTCCAAAACTCCAAAACCCGAAGGTATCCAAAATATATGCCTTGCAGTAACCAGGAAAATTATTTTTCATGATATGCAGCCAGGTCTGTATGAATTCTTTCTTATGCTCTGCAAGAAATTCACCGTTAAAGGATTCGTCCCACTTGATGGGATCCACAATAAACGGATGGTAGTCTGCCTCCCACTTTTCCATTGGAAGAATGTGTGCGAGAAACGCTTTGTCAGATTCATCCATCTCTCCGTCTGTTTTCACGACATAGCCAATCTGCTGCAGCGGAACCCCATAGGTCTCCGCAGTATCCGAATCATTTTTCAAGCCAAATGCCTGATAAACCGGCCCCTGAATTACAGTAAAAGAAATCATGGCAAGAAGAAGGATCGCCTTTGCCGTCGTGGCGATTTTCTTTCGATAGCAGATCAACAGCAGGACGACCAGAATCCAATCGATATATATGCCATTATTTCTGAAAAATGCTGTGAGAGACAACTGCAGAACAAAAAATGGCAGTTCTCCCCACTGAAAAGCCATCTCTTTTCCCTGCATGTGAAGAAGAAACAACATCATCCAAAAAAGAAACACCGCAAAAAGAGCATCCTTCTGCACGTTGATGGCGTAATTAGCAAAAATCATATTGGCAAGATAGAACGCAGCTGTAATCACAACCAGTACTGTTGGAAGTTTCTGTTTATACATCCAGGCCACAAAGTACCCAATCGTCACGGAATATAGGATGCTCTGCAGCACACAAAACAGAAAAATTCCGGCCGACATGCTATGAAACAGCTTAATTCCGAGAAATATAAAAAACTGAATCAGCAGTGTAAACAGGATCGGATGATGATTTGAATAAGGTGCTGTGCCCATCGCCTGGCTGACAGATGAAAAGGTATCCGGCAGCATGGATCCCAGATAGGATGTCAGAAGAAAAATAATGTCGATACTGAAATCCAGAAGAAAGACAACCCAGAACACCAGATGAACCCTTCGTTTGCGAGAAGACACTTCTTCATCGTTCTGCATTGCTGACGGCGTACTGATTTTGACACCAAATTTGGCACCTGCCTGCTGAGCCATGATGCCAAAAATGGTAAGTAAAATCCAGAACAGCCCCCAGAACAGAATAAAGTGCAGAATATCCTGCGGCACAAAAGCTATAAACGTATTCGGCTTAAGTTCCTGTGAAATATCCTCAAAATGGATCTTTGACTGCAGCACAGCAAGAAATGCGAAAAAGACCGAAAAGATAAAAGTAACCGGCCTGAGGGCGATCTGCTTCACATGAACTCTTTCTATTGTGTTATGCAATTGCATGGCAAGACCTGTCTTTCTTTTACTCCACAGAAAATGATGAACAGCACAGAGAACAAATCAAAAATACTCTGAAAATCAATTCTGATCTTTTAGGGAACAGTTCTGTGTTCTGACCATGCTCACAGCTCCAATGCACAAAACGCCGAAAACAGATATAACCAGCTCACGATAGGCCATCCAGTTATGGATAACGGAGTGGTTCCACAGAACCATATACCAGACAAACGGATAGAGACAGACAAGAGCCAGGGAAAACACCTTGTTACGATCCAGTTGAATCCGATACTTTTTAAAGACAATCGCAAGTAAAGCAAGCACTATTACCACAAATGCGACAATGGCAAAAAACTTACCGTCTACTGCCTCAAAGGCTCGCCTTATCCCAGCAAAAGGGCCGGACCCGAGACCACTGACCTCTCCACCTACGGACCGCTCTTCTGCCTGATCCAGGGCATCTTTAAGGATATTCTCCCCGGTGATGCATGTAGCCATAAGCCATTTCCCCGCCCACATTCCAGCATATCCGATAAGCCAGGAGACGGACAGACGAATCAGCGTCAGAATGTTATTCTTCAGGCTGTTTGAGTAAAACAAGAAGTACAAAATCAGCAGCATTCCCAGAGCAGCAAATGGATAAGTAAGAAAATCCACGAACACCATAAAAACACCGCTGAAGAAAAACAGCTTCATCCAGCCCTGCCTTCTCTCCAGTCTCTCATTTAAAAGGAGGGCGATAACAAACTCCAGGAGAATTGCATAGTAGACAGCCTGGTACTGAAAGGACTGAATAATCGTCACCGGATTCAGAAATGTTACCGAAAGACCAAAGGCCAGGGCGATCTTTACCCCCCAGCCGTTTTGACAGCAGAGCGATCACTGTGCAGAGCAGAAAGATCTGAAGAATAGCAGAGAGTGCCCGAATCTCCACCACATTAAAGAACACAAGCATGGGCTTCAGAAAAAGAAGATACCCATGCCAGTAGCGGGGGTAACAGTTAAAGGACATAGACTTCACTTTGGTATCGTCCAGGGACTCCATGAGCTGCGCAACCTGATTGTCTGTGTCAGAAGAAACATAGTAGGGATTTTTCATTGCCTCTGTTACTGCCGACTGAGAGCCACTATAGACAGCTTCCCGCATCATGATGGATTCTGTATAATAGTCCGAAATCCCGGATGCATATCCCGGAAGCCAGGTGGGATAGGGATTTTCGTCCATATAGACATAAGATGCCTCCTGCAAGTGACTCCGAATCCGCTGTATAGGAAGGCAGTAAACGCAGATCATAAGCATAGTTCCGATAAAAATGGAAAGGATCAGGTACAACGGTATCCACATATATTTCTTTTTACTGGATTTCCAATTATTTTTCATCCTTATTTTCTCCACATTTTTTCAGTTTTTCCTCATGTACCCGATTAAACTGCATCTCGAAGTCCTGTTTGTTTTTCCATGCTGCAGTCTCCAGAATAATGCCTGAAAAGAGAGATATGACTGCAGTGAGAATGGCAAAGCAGCAGACAATCAGCGTAGGAAAGCGAAGCACAAGCCCAGTCTGCGCAAAACTTACCAGTACCGGAATAAGAAACGCAACGCCAAGAATCGCCAGCACAGCAGAAATGGTTCCGAAAAAAACCATGGGACGATACGTGCGAAGAAGCCGGATGATCATCCCGATGACCTTTCTTCCATCTGAAAATGTGTTCAGCTTGGATACACTTCCCTCCGGTCTGTCCCGATACTCGATGACGACATTCTCCATGGCCATATTCTTATCCGCTGCATGGATGCTCATCTCTGTCTCAATCTCAAAGCCTCTGGAGAGAACCGCAAAAGTCTTGACAAATTCATAGCTGAAAGCGCGATACCCGGTCATGATATCTTTGATGTCCGTCCCGAACAGGCGATTGATGCTGGAACGCACGAAAGAATTCCCCCAGTTATGAAATGGCCGCTTATTCTCCTGAAAATACGTTGAGGAGAGACGATCACCGATCACCATATCTGCCTGACCCTGCAGCACCTTCGCTGCCATCTCTCCTGCAGAGGATGCAGGATAGGTATCATCTCCATCTGCCATGATGTAACACTGGGCATCCACCTCCCGGAACATCCTTCGGATGACGTTTCCCTTGCCCTGCTGATATTCATAGCGGACCACTGCACCTGCTTCCCGCGCAATCTCATCAGTGTGATCGGTGGAATTATTATCATAAACATAAATTACCGCGCCCGGCAGGGCCGCCTGGAAATCCCTGACTACTTTTGCAATTGTCTTACTCTCGTTATAGCACGGCAGAAGCACAGCTATCTTATCCATCTGTTTTCCCTTCTCATATATATGCTTGTTGCATTAATATCTATTTTCAGTTTCACAAAAACATATTGTAGCAAGAAGCCAAATCGGTTACAATAAAAAACGCATATTATGAGTCAAAAAACACGAGGTAACTATGATCAGACAGGAAAAAACAGCAGCAATCGTTGTTACATATAACCGCAAAGAGCTTCTCATGGAGAATATTCGGGCGCTTCAGGCACAGACCTGGCCGGACCTGGACATCCTCATAATCGACAATCACAGCACGGACGGTACACGGAAAATGGTGGATCCTCTTCTGTCTGACTCATCCATCCACTATGTGGATACCGGTTCAAATCTGGGCGGAGCAGGGGGGTTTCAGTACGGAATCCGTTACGCGGCAGAACACGGATACGACTATGTATGGGTGATGGATGATGACTGTATTCCGACCCCCGGAGCACTTGCTTCCCTCATCTGCGCTGGTCACAAACTTCACGGAAACTTTGGTTTTCTGTCCAGCAAGGTTCTATGGAAAGACAGCAGTATCTGCACGATGAACGTCCAGCGGGAAACGCTGACCAAAAACGTCACCGACTTCTCCAGCGAAATCGTCCCTGTTGTCATGGCTTCCTTTGTTTCACTGTTTCTTCCTGTTTCTATTGTAAAGAATGTGGGACTTCCGATCAAAGAGTTCTTTAT
>JAJGAH010000232.1 GCA_020844525.1 Eubacterium sp. | reverse complement strand
GAATTCCACGTTCGAACCACAGGTTGTAAAGAAACGCCAGAAAGATATATCAGAGATAGACCATAAGATCATCTCTATGTATGCCAAGGGAATGAGCACTACACAGATAACGGAGATCATTCAGGATCACCCCCGCATACGCGGGGAACACTGTGTTAGACCTTGCCAAATGATAGATAACTCCGGAAGATATAGTCTTGTTTTTTAATGGTGTGGACGCAAACACCGCTTTTTATCTTCCTTTTCTTCTATGTGTAACATACTCCTCATTACAAGATTTAAGAAGTTCTTCATAATTCATTTTAAGTAAACTGGCATATTTGTCAAGCTGATTAATCAAAATCTTCTTTGCTCTGATGTCAGTATTTTCAGAGTCTAAAAATTCAAATGCTTTATCATAATCTATCTTAAGAGAAATGCCCGCAGCAAGTGCCTGTAATTCTAGATTAGACGAAAAAGGCCTGCCAATAACATTTTCTCTTAATTCATCAATAGACATATAAGGTGGAAACCTATTAAGATCACTGCAAAGGGAAGCACCATTATCAAAGATCGGAGCAATTCTGAAAGTATGACTCTTAATATTGGCTATAACACCAAGATTATTCATATGCCTGTCCGGATTAAGAGTAAGCATATCAAGACTTAAAATTGATGAAAGATAATCTGAAATATCAAGCCCCGTCTGCTCAAAAACAAAGTTCTTTGTAAAATCTATACGTTCTTCTGGAGAATCCATAGTAGAAAGTTTTCCTTCAAATTCTCCACCATAATACATATCAAACATCTTTTGAAAACTCAAGAAAACTTCATTATCATGATTAAAATCATCAGAGACACAACCATTCTTACCGTTTATAATGCACCTGGAATATTTTACAAAATTGTCTACATTTGAAAACTCAAGGATTTTTGATACTAGATATTCAGAGTAACCTTCATATCCGCAATTATCTTGTTTAAACCATCTACCATTTGAATTATACTTTGGCTGAGCACCGTTTTCACTACCAATAGTAGCAACAAGAATGCTTTTATCAAAATTAAATTCTTCCACGTGGATTCACCTCTTTCCATGTAATCTTTTCGTCATTGAACTTTATCCAAAAATGATCCTCATAAGTAACTCCATGAGTCTTCTTTACAAATTCCCATGGATTGTTATCTGAAAGCCCCATAGCTTCAAGAATCTCCGGAAGATCAGCTCTGCAATCTTCAAAGCATCTGCTTTTTAGAAATCGATAAAAACGATAGAGATCCAATGTACCACCTGAAAAAGGCTGCGTCATGCCTGGGGGTTCATAAACGATATAAATAATTGTCTTATGATCGTCTGAGACAAAAACATCATCAGCAAGAGTATCCTCACACATTATATGGTACATCGTTCCATTACTTCCCGGAACCGCAGTATATGACAAATCTTTTTTATAATTGATAACCGAATCCATAATACTCACCTATATGTGCTTCTTTACGAAATCTTTATTACCTCATATAGACCTGCAAGCTTTCGCAGGTGTTTGTTACTCATCCTAAATCATATGTAAACCAGCATTATTAAGAATGATCTCAGCAGCATTATCTTCATCAATAGTGTGCATTCCGGGATAATAATCACACATCAATTCAAAAGGGATTTTTTCACAAAGGAATTTACTTGGCTTTTCACATAAAAAGCACAATTGCCTGTACACCCATCCAATCCAATAAGCAACATCAAGATTGAATTTTACATTATCTGGATATTTTTTAAGTTGACCACCTATCTCTTTAAGTAAATAGAAAAGACTTACTTCCTCATCATCATAGCGCAATCGGGAAGGTTTATCTTGGCTTCTAGAACAAAAATCAGAATTTAAATATAAGTATGAAAAAACACTCATATCGTAACCCTCTTCAGCAGCAAGCTTATATAAAAGGCCTTGAGTATCACACACAAATTCTTGCACATACATATAGTCACCTACCATGCTTTCTGAAAGCAACATGATTTTCATTTTTACTTTCAAGTTCAATTATATCATCTAAAAAGAGTCCATCGTTTCGATGGTGTGATGCAATTTCACTTACAAAGTCTTCTTCTTTTATATGACGTTCATTAATATATTTTCTAAGGCCTTCTATTTCGTTTGATAAAATCTCTGATTCTGTAATAATATCAATACAATTACAAGCATAATCAGTTTTAGCAACGAACTGGTAACCATAATCAACGTAATTAAGGCAATCTTCTAATGCAGTATCGCTAATAAACCCTCTGTTAAACTGTCTAAAAGCTTCGGCCATCTGATCATCTGCTATTGGGCCAACAATAAGGTCATACTTTTTTTGTTCTTCCAAAATATCAGAAGCAACAGAAAGAGTATTAAACTTCTTTGATTTTTTACGATTGACAAGAACGTTATATATCCACTCTTTCCCTGAAAGAAAAAGGATCCTATTGCGTGGAATATCTTTGATATTAAGTTTTAAGGTATAAAAATAAGGCTCACTATCATCAACCACAAGACCTTTAGCCTGTAGCTCAGATGTCCCCATATAAAAGCCTTTACCAAAATCGCATCTTTCACGGCTTATAGGCGATATATTACCTTCTATACCACCACGAGAACCGTGATATAGAATTATAGAATCCTGTTCAAGCATATGTCTAATATCTTCATCATTTAACTTCATTTAAATTACCTCGTTCTACTCTATTTACTGGCATTAGTTGCAACGAGAATACTTTTATCAAAATTATACACCTTCATAAGGAATCACCTTTTAGCTCTTGATAAGCTCTTGAATTTCAATGAAGCAGCATATCTATTATCTACATCAAAATATCTGCACTGGGACTTATATTCCTTCTGTTCCTTCTCAAAGTATTTGGAAAGAGCTGCATAATCATGTTTTATCTGAGCATCATGAAGAGTGACAATATATTCAGCTCGATTTTCATTTTTGATAATAAAAGGGACGATATCATTTCTTAAGCATTCTCTGAACAATATCATTCTTCCGGTACGTCCATTGCCATCCTGGAATGGATGAATAGATTCAAATCTGGTATGAAGTTCAGCTAATACTTCTAAGTTCACACAACTGCATGAATTATACCAGTCAATCATCTTTTTCATTTCCTCTGGAACAGCATCAGGCGCAGTCACGGTCATTCCACCTACAGTATTTGGTCGAGTCTTGTATTCACCGATAGCATAGCCATTAGCTCTGTCCTCAAACACTCCGGCCTTTAATTCATAATGAAACTCCTTGATAAGATTTTGAGATAATTCATCATCAAGCGTAGCCAGCATTTTATTGAACATAAGAAAATGACCATTCATTTCCTCTATGTCTTTAGACATATAAACCGAATCGGTTGGTGGTAAAAATCCTTCTTCAAAAAGCGAAGCTGTCTGATCTTCAGTCAGCGTGCTTCCCTCAATTCTATTTGAGTTATATGCCAAAGTACGCTGAGTATAACCATATAAACCACTTCTGTCATTATTATCTTTTTCAGTTAATAATACCCATCGCACAGCTTCTACTTTACACATATCATCTGCCTCATTCTAAGATACCTTTTTCCTGCCATGTTCTCACCTTCCTCTATGCCTGCGGATTTGTGGAGCTACTGCCTGTGTCTCTTCGAGCTGTAGCCGTACGTTCATCATATCAGGAGCATAGACGCTTAATGCGTTTACCTGTGCTTCCATCATCCATCCTGCCGAAAGGACAAATTTATCATGCCACTCTTCGGGAATGTCTTTTGCTTGTCCTTTCCAGAATGGATTTATCATCTGGTCACACTCGTCCATGCTATCTTTTGCATCAAGACGGACTTCGAGACCTGGGTTCTCCTCCATATAATCCTTGACAGAATGAACCTCTCGGGCTTTATCATACTTAAGAGCTCTAAGCCTTATTCTGCACTGTTTTGAAAGTACAAGTAGCTACCAGTAAAGCTATAATCTGCTGTAATGTCAATAATACAGATTGACAGAATTATTTCTGAACTTCTTGACAGGACAGCTGATCTATGCAATATTATACTCAAGTGATACAGAAGAATATATTTAAAATATTTTAATCTATATCACTGCAACTTTTGAAAGATCTGTTTTTACAGAAAAAAATTCATACTCTCGGAGCAGTCTGTATCCTGATCATTCATTGAATGGTCTTCCGTTTCTTCGATGTCTTTGCGTATCAATTTTTTAATGTAACCCTGTTTATTTTCCAAAGAATCCAATTTCTTGATTATGTCAGTATCAGTCCTTTTATTAAGGGAAAGCATAACGTGTTTGACATATTTCTTTTTATATCTTTTCTGTGCTTCGTACAGTGCCTTACTCATTGCCATAGAGAGTGCTCCTTTTTTGTCTCAGCTTTTTTCTCCGCGGATTTGTCAGAAGCAGTTTTTCCATTAAGAGGTAATACAGTCTGTTTGATATGCTTCTTCCTTTTTTTAGTACTATACTGTATTCCACAATTATCTCCATCAAGTTTAGAACTGAAAATACGACACGTCTTGTAATTTACACTTTTATATTTTTTTAGATTCTCTGACATATGTACTCCTTTCTTGTCCGGCAGTCTCTGCGGCACTAATGTATCTGCTGCTTATCTTCTAAAAAGCATTATAGCATTTTACCTATACAAAAACAACTACTTCATATTTTTTCTTAGTGGAATACCTTAGCTATATAACTATAAGTATAAGTATCAGAAACTAAAACTTCCCATAGCAAAAATGGGCTTCGCACCTTGAAAACTCAATAATACAGGCAATCAGATAGGATCTTTATGCCGCTAAACCCGCCTTTGCCAGCGAATTACGGATATACTCCGGAAGCT
>JAJGAH010000231.1 GCA_020844525.1 Eubacterium sp. | reverse complement strand
CAGAAAGCAAAGATCCTGGTATCCGGAGGCCGTGGCGTCGGATCCGCAGAGAACTTCAAGATCCTGAAGGACCTTGCAGATGTCCTCGGCGGAGAGGTTTCCTCCTCCCGTGCCGCTGTAGATAACGGATGGGTACCGAAGGACCTGCAGGTAGGACAGACCGGCAAGACCGTACGTCCGCAGATCTACTTCGCCATCGGTATTTCCGGTGCCATCCAGCACGTTGCCGGCATGGAGGATTCCGACCTGATTATCGCGATCAACAAGGACGAGTCCGCACCGATCTTTGATGTGGCGGATATCGGCATTGTCGGAGATCTGAACAAGATCGTTCCGAAGCTGACTGCAGATATCAAGGCAGAGCTTGCAAAGAAGGCATAAGAAAAGGCTTTCTGATCGGCAGAACAAGCTTGTGATTAAATGAATTTTTAGAGATAAAAAGCGGGTGCTTTGAATGAACTATTTCATTCAGAGCATCCGCTTTTTGACTTATTAGAAAAGCCCCTTCAGCGCTGGATAATACTTCCTGAATTTCTGGTACTTTTCTTCATATTTCTCTGTAAGGACCGGATCCGGCTGAATGCTGTCTGTAATCCGGATGATCTTTGCGGCCGCCTCCTCAACGGAAGAGAAGACGCCACATCCGACAGCGGCAAGCATTGCGCCGCCAAGCGATGGACCTTCCTGTACTGCGGGTACGTCAAGTGTCAGATTCATGACATTTGCGCAGATCTTCATCCAGAGCTTTGACTTTGCACCTCCGCCGACAATCTTGGAGCGGGTCACATGCAGCCCGAGATTTCTTGCAATTTCCAGGGAATCCCGAAGTCCGAAGGCTACACCCTCCAGAACAGCCTGTGTCATCTCACTTCTTGTCGTGTCCATGCGCATGCCGATAAATGCAGCCTTGCATGACGGATCATTGTGCGGTGAGCGCTCACCCATCAGATAGGGAAGATAGAAGACGTCATTTTCTCCAAGGTGTGCAATGGATGCCTGCTCCTTTGCATAATCTTTTGTGAGCAGAATCTCCTCATTCCACCACTTGTTGCAGGAAGCCGCGCTGAGCATGCATCCCATCAGATGATAGTGGCCGTCTGCGTGGCAGAAGGAATGCAGTGCATGGTTCGGTGTATCCACAAAACGGCTGCTTGAAATAAAGAGTGTACCGGAGGTGCCAAGGGACAGATTGCACATCTCATTGCCTACCGTTCCGGTGCCGACTGCGGATGCTGCATTATCACCTGCACCTGCAATGATTTTTACATCGTGCGGGAAGCCGAGCTCATCGGCGACAGAAGCTTTCAGGGTGCCGACGACATCGTAGCTTTCATACAGCTTCGGAAGCTGGGATTCTTTGATCTGGCAGATTTCCGGCATCTCCTTTGACCAGCATCTGTTTTTCACATCGACAAGAAGCATACCCGATGCATCGGAAAGATCCGTGCAGAAGCTGCCGGAGAGCATATAGGCCAGATAATCCTTTGGCAGCATGATCTTGCTGATTCTGTGGAAATTGTCCGGCTCATGTTTGCGGACCCACAGGATTTTCGGCGCTGTAAAACCTGCGAATGCAATATTTGCAGTGTATGCAGCGAGCTTATCCTCACCAATGGTGTGGTTCAGGTAGTTGGTTTCTTCCTGGGTGCGGCCGTCATTCCAGAGAATTGCGGGACGGATGACCTGGTCGCTGTCATCCAGCATGACGAGACCGTGCATCTGTCCGCCGAAGCTGATGCCTGCGATTTTTGTGCGGTCAATACCGTCGGTGAGTTGCCGCATGCCTTCCATGGATTCACGGTACCAGTCTTCCGGATTCTGCTCAGACCATCCGGGATGCGGAAAATAAAGTGGATACTCCCGGCTTACAATATTGATGATGTTTCCCTCGGAATCCATCAGCAGGAGCTTGACAGCTGATGTTCCAAGGTCGATACCTATAAAATACATAGTATTTCCTCCTGGTTTTCTGTAAGGTGTCTTACTGTAAAAAGCCCGGCCGGGCCCTGACACATTTTGCTGTGTGCGGCGGGACTGGCCGGGCTTTTCAAAGCGTTTATGCAAATGGGTTTTCATCTGCGTAACGATCGCCTGCCGGATGATTGTAGCCGATCTCTTCAACCGGTACACCGATGAACTTCAGTGTATCATAGAGAGTCTTCCCATAGTGCCCGAACATTACTGCACCATGGTGCGGGAAATTCTTCTCAATCAGCCAGTGACGATAGAAACGGCCCATCTCCGGGATCGCGAAGACGCCGATGGATCCGAAGGACCTTGTTGCAACCGGAAGAACCTCGCCCTGAGCAACATATGCGCGAAGCTTATTGTCCGCAGTTGACTGCAGACGGTAGAAGGTGATGTCACCGGGAACAATATCGCCCTCGATGGTGCCATCGCACCACTCCTTCGGATGGGTGTTGGCCATGATTGCCTGGTAGGCAAGATGCGGATTTGTCAGCTTATTGGAGCAGGTATTGCCGCAGTGGAAGCCCATGAAGGTATCACTGAACTTCCAGTTATAATTGAATTTGCCCTCAATGCTTTCCTTGTACATATCCTTTGGAACGGAGTTGTTGATGTCAAGCAGGGTTACTTCATCCTGGCTCAGGCAGAGACCGATGTACTCGGAAAGGGTACCATAGATATCTACCTCGCAGCTGACAGGTATGCCGCGCTTCATCAGACGGCTGTTGACGTAGCAGGGTACAAAGCGGAATATATCCTGGAATGCAGGCCAGCACTTTGTGGTGAGTGCCACATATTCCTTGCATCCCTTATGGGACTCAGCCCAGTCGAGAAGCGTCAGCTCATACTGTGCGAGCTTGGGAAGCATGGCAGGTCTGTTTGCCTCTGTATATCCCATTTCCTTTGCCATATCCTCTACAACAGAAGGGATTCTTTCATCATCCGCATGCTTGGTATAGGACTCATAGAGATCGAGCTCGGATTCCTCTTCGATCTCAACATTCAGATTGTAAAGTTGCTTGATTGGCGCATTGCAGGCAAGGAAATTGGAGGGTCTCGGTCCGAAGGAAATGATTTTCAGATTGTTCAGTCCGATTGATACTCTTGCGATTGGCAGGAATTCGTGAATCCTGTCGGCAAGATCCTCTGCATCTCCGACCGGGGAATCCGGGATATAAGCTTTCACGTTGCGCAGGGCCAGATTGTAGCTGGCATTCAGCATACCGCAGTATGCGTCCCCGCGGCCGCCCTTCAGGTTGTTCTGGGTTTCCTCGGCTGCCGCACAGAACATGACCGGACCGTCAAAGTACTTTGCCAGCATGGTTTCTGCGATCTCCGGGCCGAAATTGCCAAGGAAGATGCACAGCGCGTTGCATCCGGCATCCTTTACGTCCTTGAGCGCATTCATCATGTCCGTTTCGCTTTCGATGATGGTGATCGGACATTCGTAGATATCTGCTGCGTTATATTTTGCCGTATAAGCCTCGACAAGTGCCTTGCGGCGGTCAAGTGTAAGGCTGGCAGGGAAGCAGTCACGGCTGACGCCGACAATGCCGATTTTTACAACTGGAATATTATTCATTTTCTTTACCTCCATGGATAATCATTAAAAGATAATCGTTAAATTGCGAACAGGCTGCCCAGACTAATTCTGGGTTCCGGCCCATGTGGTGATCTGTCTGTTATCCGGCAGATTACCTGTGCCTGCAAAGAGCGCTGCTCAGTCCACCCGCAGATTTTCACCGGTCAGTCCGTTAAAGGCGCCCTCGATCTTTGCGTCTTCGTGTGCAATGAGCCATTTATTGACTGCGGCGAGCAGACGGTCCTCGCCTTTGCTGCCATGAGCCGCTGTGAGTGCCGTGTTTGTACCTGCCGGAAGAACAACGACACAGCGGAACGGTTTGCCTGCCACGCTGCAGGGTGCATAGTGAAGCGTTGTAGCATAGACTTCAATCACTGTGCCCGCGGGGACGAGAAATGCCTCCACCCTGGCGGTGTCATAATGGAAATCATCGGTGATGTCCTGCTGTCTGCCAAGCAGAAGAATCAGATCGTTTTCGGCAATATTGATTTCTGAAGAACGGTGATACTCCAGCGCATTCAGACAGACATTATATCCATTGCAGTAACCGATCTGAACCGGAAGTTCCCCATATACCTTCTGCTGCATTTCCCTGCCGGATTCTGTATTCTCGAGATTCGGGTCAGAAGCAACATAAATGGTATGGTCATCCGGGCATTCTGTTTTTTTCAGAGCCTCCATGATGCCGGAGGCGTCAATGTCATGAATGATTCGGCCATATGGACGAAAGGATGCATCATTGACATTATGTATAATCATTGCGCTAACCTCCCTGAAAATGTGCATTTTTACAAAAAGAAAAAATATTGCTCTGGTCATCACTGTTCATTATAACAGTTATTCCGGGGAAATAGGAATGATATTTGAAAAATGTACAAAAAACTCACAAAAATGACAAAAAAATACATCTGCCAGGATTCATGGCACGCAGCCGTCTCCCGTGCAGATGCGTTGATTGTCAATCTGATTATGCCAGCAGAGATTTCAGATCCTGGTAAAACGCTGGATAGGAGATATCGACGCATTCCGCATGCTGGATCTCTGTTTCCCCTTCTGCCACAAGAGCGGCAATTGCAAAGGACATGGCAATTCTGTGGTCCTGATGACTGTCAAGGATGGCGCCGTGCAGGGGCCTTCCTCCGTCAATGATCATGCCGTCATCGGTGCCGGTCACGGATACACCCATCCGGGATAGATTTTCTACCATAATATCGAGGCGGTTGGATTCCTTGACCTTCAGTTCCTCTGCATTGCGGATGACGGTCTGTCCTTCGGCAGTAGAAGCAAGGACAGCGATGACTGGCAGTTCGTCGATCAG
>JAJGAH010000230.1 GCA_020844525.1 Eubacterium sp. | reverse complement strand
ACCCTCTGCAGGTGTTACGATGTTCACTGCGTTGACCTCGCTGGTCAACAATAAGCCGGTTCCTGCAGATCTCGCCATGACCGGTGAGATTTCCCTCAGGGGACAGGTACTTCCTATCGGAGGACTTCCTGAGAAGCTGATGGCTGCACAGCGCGCCGGCGTGAAAAAGGTATTGATTCCGAAGGATAATGAGAGAGATCTGGAGGATGTGCCGAAGGAGGTCAGAGATCATCTGACAATTGTCCCGGTTGAAAACGTACGGCAGGTAATCCGTGAGGCGCTTGGTATTGAGCTTCCGAAACCAAAGAGCAACCCATTTGAGAGGATGGAGGGCGATGAGCCGGAAGAAAACAGGAAAAAGGATTCCGAATGAGGATGAAGGTAAAGGACGGTTTGCACGTGCATGAAACTGCAAATGCAGGTACAGCACATGTGGTTAGAAGAATCGCGACGATCCGCACTGATTTTTCAGAAAAATTCGGTATTCCACGGCAGAGCGGACTGGCCGATACAAAGGCAGAGATCATATTTGATCCGGAATATGCCTCCATGGAGGCAGTGCGGGGAATCGAGGGCTTCAGCTATCTGTGGCTGATCTGGGGATTTTCCGGAAATGCAGACAGCGGCTGGCATCCGACGGTCCGGCCGCCAAGGCTGGGAGGCAATATACGCATGGGCGTATTTGCCACCAGGTCTCCCTTCCGTCCCAATGGTCTGGGTTTATCATCCGTAAAGCTTGACCGTGTTGAGAACAGGGAGGGAGTCGGACCTGTTTTGCATGTATGCGGGGCAGATCTGCTTGACGGCACACCCATCTACGATATCAAGCCGTACATTCCCTATGCAGATGTGCATGAGGATGCGCGGGAGGGATTTACGGGACCGACAAAGGATTATAGCCTGGAGGTAAATATCGGAGAAGAGCTGTTGAAAAACAGCAGCTTCCCATCGAGTAAGGCCAGAGCATTGAAACAGGTCCTGTCGCAGGACCCGAGACCCTCCTATCAGAGCGATCCACAGAGAATTTATGGAATGAGTTTCGCCGGATTTGAGATCCGTTTCCGGGTACAGGGGAAGGTTTTGGAGGTTGTTTCCATTACGAGAAAGCCAGAGATAAAACCGGAAGATTAGCACAAACATCTCTTCACGAGATGTTTTCTGACAGAGTTAACAGAGTAATACACGGATTTCTATATAAAACAAAGTAATACGCAGATTTCTATATAAAACTATTTTCTATAATAAATAAAAAGCAACAGCAGCTCTGAAGTGTTTCTTCAGAGCTGCTGTTGCTTTTTTGTGCGCTGTGCTCTCCCGATGAAATATGTCAAAGCCGGCGCAGGTCAGGCGCAAGGCTGCTGTGTTCAGCGCCATACAAACCAGATAAACAGATATCCGACGGTAACCGCGGTCAGGGTAAAGGGTACGCCGATTCTCATAAAATCCTTGAAGCTTACGTTGTACCCTTCCTTCTTGAGCAGGCCGGTGGCGGCTACGTTCGCGGAAGCACCGATCGGTGTCAGGTTCCCTCCCAGGGTAGCTCCTGAAAGCAGTCCAAAATACAGGAGGTAGGGAGAAATACCCAGCCGCGAACAGATTCCGGTGATGACCGGAAGAAGCGTTGCCACATAGGGAATATTGTCAATGAAGGCAGAGGCTGCGACAGATACCCATACAATGATAGTATACAGCAGGAAAATATTGTTGCCGCCTGCTTCTGCAATCAGACCGGCAATGTCATCAATCAGACCTGTTTCAGTCAGGCCGCCGATCACAATGAAAAGCCCAAGAAGCATCAGGAGCGTTTCAAAATCAATCGCATTCAGCGCATGGGTTGCATGCTCCACAGCCTTTGTTTTGGAATAGTCAATGATCATTGCCAGAAGCGCGCAGATGCAGCAGATCACGCCATTTGTAATTGCGGGTTTATTCTTATTAAAAGAGGCAAGAATCAGGGCTGCGACCATCGCAATCAGAAGTACGGTCGGCGCATAGTCAGTGACCTTTGTGTGTTCCTCTGCAGAAACAGGCTCCTTATCCTTGCGGAACAGGAACATCATGACAGGGACGGTTGCCAGAGCGCCAAGCTCTACAGCAAAGAAAATACCCGGGCGGCCCTGCATCCAGAAAAAGTCAGTGAAGTCCATATTCGCATAGGCACCCAGCATGATGGAGGTCGTATCGCCAACAAGTGTGGCGGCACCCTGCAGATTGGATGAGACTGCGATAGAAAGTATCATCGGTACCGGAGAGATCTTCAGTTTTTTGCAGATCGCGAGACCGACCGGCGCCACCATCAGAACGGTCGCAACATTATCTATAAAGGCGGAAATGACTCCTGCGAAAAGGGACATATAAATGATGACCCACATGACATTTTTAGACTTATCCAGAAGGATGTCTGCGATGAGGTTCGGCATTTTTGAAGCGATAAAATAATCAACCAGAATCATGGTGCCGAGCATCATCAGAAGTACATTCCAGTTTATGGAAGATGGCAGGGCGGACAGCGGGAGAATGCCACCGATCAGAAAAACCACTGCTGTCGCGAGCACGATCCATACACGGCGCTTTATAAACATAGTCATCAGAACATACATCAGAATAAACAGACAAAGCGCGAAAATTTTCATGAGGTCTTCTTCCTTATTTATAAACAATTAGCAGAGTGAAGCAACAAAAACCAAAACGGCGATGCAGTCATCTATTGCCCTATGATAACAAGCAGGCCCTGTTTTTTCAAGGGAGATACCAGGCATTGATCAAAAGATCATTGTGTTAACATTGCACGCAATCATTTTATCTATTGTTAACATGACACCGGTTACGTTGTTTACACACACAATGGCATGATAGTAACTGCATTGAGCAATCATATTATTTCATTGATGGAAGGTAACGATTCCATTACAAAAAGGAGAATGACAATGAAGCGTAAATCAATGACATTGGTTCTTGCCGGAATTCTTGGCGCATCTCTGCTGGCTGCAGGATGCGGAAGCACATCTTCAACGACAACAGACAATACGACAGACACTGGCGCTACTTCTGCCGCAGCAACACAGGCAGCAAGCACCTCAGCTGCTACAGACAAGACAGATGCGTCTGCATCATCCAGCACAGTTGCAGCAGCATCCGGGGATACAACAGCAGCAGCTTCTGCAGATCTTTCCGGAACTGTAGGTACAGACGGATCCACTTCCATGGAGAAGGTTATCAGCTATCTGAGTGAGGCTTTCATGGAGGAGTATCCGAAGGTTGAGGTTACATACAACCCGACCGGTTCCAGTTCAGGTATTCAGGCCGTTACCGAGGGAAGCACTGATCTCGGACTTGCAAGCCGTGACCTGAAGGACGATGAGAAGAACGGACTTACACAGACGACCATTGCTATTGATGGTATCGCAATCATTGTAAACCCGAACAATAAGGTTAAGGATATCAGCCTGGATCAGATCAAGCAGATCTACACAGGACAGATTACAAACTGGAAGGATGTCGGCGGTGATGACGGCGAGATCGTCTGCATCGGACGTGAAGCTGGTTCCGGTACAAGAGATGGTTTCGAGTCCATCACAGATACCAAGGATCAGTGCAAGCTTTCTCAGGAGCTTACATCTACCGGTGATGTAATCCAGACCGTAGCAAACAACCCGAATGCAATCGGATATGCTTCCATGGCTGACCTCAACGACACTGTACAGAAGCTGACCGTTGACGGCGTAGAGTGCACAGAGGATACCATTCTGGATGGCAGCTACAAGATTCAGCGTAACTTCAATGTCATCACAAATGACAGCAAGCAGCTCAGCACACAGGCACAGGCTTTCTACGATTACATCACCAGCGACGCCGCTGCAGATCTGATCGAAAAAGCAGGCGCTGTACCGGTTGCAAAGAAGAATAAGTAACATCTTCCAGATCTGGTTTGCGAAAACAGGCCGGCAGAGGCTTGCATGAACAAACCGATAAATTCCTGAAAAGACTTCTAATAATAAGCCGGTCAGGGAAATGAGAAGAAATAAGATTTAATAAGATTTCTGAAAAAGAAATAGAGAAAGCAATACGAAACAGAAAGGGATTCATCAATGATGAATCCCTTTCTACAGGAAATAAATTAAGGAAAGTATATTATGCAGATATCTTCAGCAACAGATGCAAAGAATCCAAAAGAAGCGAAGAGCGAAGGATCCGGAAGCATGCAGACAAAGCTTTACAGCGCATCAGGAGTACCGTCTATGGAGAAGAGCCAGAAGAAAAAGAATATAGCGGAAAAGATTATGAGCGGCATCTTTTTCGTTTGTGGTATGCTCGCGATCGCGTTTGTATTATTTATTACGGCTTTTCTGATCACCTCCGGTGTCCCGGCAATCGGTAAAATCGGCATCACGGATTTCCTGTTCGGATCTGTGTGGGCATCTACCGCAGCAGAACCGAAGTTCGGAATTCTGCCCTTTATTCTGACTTCCGTATATGGCACGCTTGGCGCAATTATCATTGCAGTACCGATCGGACTGCTGTGCGCGATCTTCCTCGCAAAGATGGCAACAAACAAGATTGCGGCACTGATTCGTTCCGCAGTTGAGCTTCTTGCCGGAATTCCTTCAGTTGTCTATGGTCTTGTAGGTATGATTATCATCGTTCCGATGATCCGTGATATGTTCAACCTGCCAGATGGCGCAAACCTGCTGTCAGCAATCATCGTACTGTCCGTCATGGTTCTTCCGAACGTCATCAGTGTGTCTGAGACAGCGCTCCTGGCGGTTCCAAGGGAATATGAGGAGGCGAGCCTTGCGTTAGGTGCCACATGGACAGAGACCGTATTCAAGGTATCTGTGCCGGCTGCATCAAGTGGTATTGCTTCTGCAGTTGTAC